>JAPOYQ010000936.1 GCA_026706505.1 Gemmatimonadota bacterium | reverse complement strand
CCGCTGCGGTGTTCTAAGCGCTCCCGCAGGCGCTGGCACTGCTCCTCACTCAACGCCACGGCCGAGCGCACTTCAGCACTGATTATGCCCTGGCGCTCGGCGACCTGATCGAGAAAACTTTCGAGTGCCGCGCCGATGATAGAAGCGCGGCCCCTGACAGCCATGAGCCGGAGAAAATTCAGGGTCAGCACCTCGACCTTGCCGCTGAAGAGCTCCCGCAGGGCATTGCCTTGCGCTTGGCTATCGGTTAGAGGATTGGCCAAAAACTCGGCCAACTCGCCGGATTGGCGCACGGTCTCCAAAAGCCGCTCGACGTCGCCCTGCACCGCTGCGGTCGCGCCCGTTTCATCGGCGGCCTCCAGCAGCGTAGCCGCGTAGCGTCGCACTACTTCGGGTGCGTTCATTGTCCTACTCGCGCGATGGCGTTCAATTGGATTCGGGAATTCTGGCTATAAAGTCGTCGACGAGGCCGCGGTTCTTCTCATCGTCCAAATTGGCGTCAATCAGCGCACCAGCAGCTTGAACCGCGAGATTGGCCGTCTCGCGGCGCAACTCGGCAATGGCAGCGCGCTTCTCGCTTTCGATACTGGTCCGCGCTTGGTCCAGCATCCGCTCCGCCTCTTCCCGCGCTTGGGAGACGATTGTCTGCCGCACGTTCGCCCCAGCCTCGCGGGCCTCGGCGACGACCTGCCGCGCCTCTTCATCAGCCGCGGCGAGCTTCTGCCGGTGCTCGCGCAGAACCTCTTCAGCCTCTTGGCGCGCCTGCTCAGCCCCAGCGATCGCATCGCTGATGCGTTTCTCGCGCTCGTCGAGGGCCGCCAAAAGGTGAGGCCAAGCGAATTTTTTTAGGACGAAGAGCACCACCAAAAAGGTGATGATCGTCCATATTATGAGCCCCACATGGGGATCGAGTAACATAGCGCTTGCGCTACTTGGTCAGCACGATCAGCAGGCAAAACACCTCGCCGATCAGGGCCACGCCTTCGACCAGAGCGGCCGTCAGGATCATATTGGTGCGGATATCACCTACGGCTTCGGGCTGGCGGGCGACGCCCTCCAATGCTTTACCGGCCAGCAGGCCGATGCCCAAACCTGCGCCAATGGCGCAAAGCCCCATGCCAATTCCGGCACCCATGTACGCAAATTCCATAGCCAAATACTCCCTCTTGTGAACAGTGTGAACCCCTGCTAATGGTCTGGATGAGCAGCCATGCTAATAAAGACCGTCGATAGCAGGGTAAAGACAAAAGCTTGGACGAATCCGATAAAAATTTCGAGCATGTAAATCGCCACGGCAAAGGGCACAGATCCAATGGCGATCCACTCACTTTGCAGAATGGAGATCAAACCCAAGAAGACCAAAATCGCCACATGGCCGCCGGTCATATTGGCGAAAAGACGCACGCACAAAGCAAAGGGCTTGACCAACAAACCAATTATTTCTACGGGAATCAGAATGATGAGCAGCACCGGCGGCACCCCAGAAGGGATCAGGCTCTTGAAGTAGCCGAACAATCCGTTGTTGGCGATGCCGGCCCCTATCATTACCAAAAAAGAGCACAGGGCTAGGCCAGCCGTGACGTTAATGTTACCAGTAGCTGTAGCACTGTAGGGGACTAGTCCTAGCAGGTTGCAAAACAGGATGAAAAAGAAGAGCGTCAGCAAAAAAGGCAGATACTTTTTGCCGTCCTCGCCCATGATGGGCACTACGACCTCGTCGCGCAGAAAAAGGACGATGGCTTCGAAGAAATTGGCCAGCCCCGAAGGCACAGTGCGCGGCTTGCGGAAGGCTCTGAGCATGAGCACTATGAGCAGGATGCTCGCCACCCACATAATCACTACGTGCCGGGTAATGGAGAGGTCGATGCCGAAAAGCTCTAGCGAAGGAAGAGAAACTTTGCCTGCGAGCAGGTGATGAAAATCGACAAAGGGCAATTCAATATAGGGACTATCTAAAATGTGCCCTATGATGTCCACTTGCGCATTTGCGGCATCTGCCGCCTGCGTTTCGCCAGCCATTTACTGCCTTGTGAAATATCTAAAATTCGGAGGGGAATCTGTCGCAGTAACCAACCAAATAAATTAATAGGCCGTAAATTTCTGTCAACACCTCACGGGTGCTTCTAGGGCTTTGCACGGCCTTGTAACTTGAGTACGTAAAAGATTTCAAACGCGAGAAAAAGCAAGTACGCAGCCACTAGCGCGACGAAGTAACTTTCGGCATGGATCTCAGCCCATCTGAGTACCAGTACCGACAGGACGGCCACGGCGATCAATCGCGCGATCATCCCCCCGAAGAAGGCGATTATAAAGGTCTGCATGCCCTTGCCCCATCCCCAGCGAATCGCCGCCAGCGCGAGTGCGCCGTTGACTCCGGCAACCGCCAATCCAGCGGCGATGCTGTCCCAATTCACGGTCCGTCCTCCCGCTTGCGCCGCTCATCTAAGTCCATCAGCGTCCGATAGAGTTTGTAAAATCCACCACCCGCGCCGAGCAGGGTGCCCAATACTAGAAAGAGTGGCGTAGTTGCAAATTTGTCGTCGAGCCACCAGCCGAGAAACACAAAGATCAGGATCGTCGCCGCGAATTGAATCCCCAGACTGACGTAAGGGCCGATGTCGGCATACGCCCCGGTCTTTTTTTTGGCGACCATATTTTCTACGAGCAAAGAAAAGCGGCGGACCACCGTCCGCCGCTATATCAAAGTTGCTGACAGTGCTCAGCTCGTTTTCGACTCGGCATCCCCGCACGAGCCGGGGGCCTGACCGCACTCGCACATAGGCTCGCCCAACGCATCGCGCATAGTGCCCAGCCCTCCGCACGAGCCTTGGAGGCGGCGATTGCTGAAGATTACGCCGACGGCCATGGCGGCCATGATTAGCCCAAAAACAGCGAACGCGGCAATAAGCGTGCTCATAGTCATCCTGCATTCCTCCCGACTTAAAACTCGTCGAAGCGGATCATTTCCTCTTCAATGCCTAAATCGTCGAGCATCCCGAGCGCGGCTCCGAGCATCAGCGGCGGGCCGCACAGATAGTATTCAACATCTTCAGGGGCGGGATGATCCCTGAGGTAATGATCGTACACCACTTGGTGAATAAAGCCCACATAGCCGTCCCAATTGTCCTCTGGCCGCGGCTCGGACATGGCGATGTGGAAGGTGAAATTGGGAAACTCCTCTTCTATTTTGCGGAAATGATCCTCGTAGAAGACCTCGTTGGGATTGCGCGCCCCGTACCAATAGGACACCTTGCGCCCCGTCTTGAGCGTGTGGAAGAGGTGGTATAGATGCGAACGCAAAGGCGCCATGCCCGCGCCACCGCCGATATAGACCATCTCGCGGTCGGTTTCCTGGATGAAGAATTCGCCGAAAGGCCCCGAGACCGTCACCTTGTCGCCCGGCTTGCGGCTGAACACATAGGAAGAGGCAATGCCGGGCGGCACGTCCATCCAGCCGCCCTTTTCGCGGTCGGGTGGCGGGGTGGCGATGCGGATGTTGAGCATGATGATGTCGCCCTCGGCCGGGTGATTGGCCATTGAATAGGCGCGGAAGACGGGCTCGGTATTGACGAGCTTGAAGTCCCAGACATTGAAGCGATCCCAATCGGGATGGAAGCGCTCGTCAATGGCCTCAAAGTCCTTGAAGTCGCACTCAAAGGGCGGCACTTCGATCTGGATAAAGCCGCCGGGCTGGAAATCCAGCGTTTCGCCCTCGGGAAGCTTGACGACAAATTCCTTGATAAAGGTCGCCACATTGTCATTGGATACTACTTCGCACTCCCACTTTTTGACCGAAAATACTTCAGGCGGCACTTCGATCTTCATGTCCTGCTTGACGTTGACCTGGCAGGAGAGCCGCACGCCCTCGCGCGCCTCGCGCTTGGTAATGTGGCTGGTCTCGGTCTGCAAGATATCGCCACCACCCTCGTAGATATTGACCTTGCACTGGGCGCAGGTGCCACCGCCGCCACAGGCCGAAGACACGAAGACCTTGTTGTCGGCCAGCACGTTGAGCAGCTTGCCTCCTGCTGGAACGGAGAGGGCCTTGCTTTCGTCGTCGTTGATGAGGATTCGCACGTTGCCGCTGGGCACCAGCCGGGAGCGGGCTACCAAGATTATGGTCACTAAGGCCAGCACTACGCCGGTAAACATGCCGACGCCGGAAATAATTTCAGTCATAAGACGCTCTTTTCTTCTATAGCTGAATACCGGAAAAGGACATAAAGGCCAAAGACATCAGGCCCACCGTGATGAAGGTGATCCCGAGGCCGCGCAACCCTGGGGGCACGTCGCTGTACTTCATCTTCTCGCGGATGCCCGCCAGCGCGACGATGGCCAGCGCCCAACCGAAACCGGAGCCAAAGCCGAAGACCACGCTCTCGCCGAGGTTGTAGTCGCGCTCGACCATGAACAGCGAACCACCTAAGATCGCGCAATTGACGGTAATCAAGGGCAAGAAGATGCCCAGCGCATTGTAGAGGGCCGGCACGAATTTGTCGAGAAACATCTCGAGGATCTGCACCATGGCGGCGATGATGCCGATGTAGCTAATCAGCCCCACAAAGGTCAGATCTACCCCACTCAAGCCCGCCCACGCCAAGGCGTCTTCCTTGAGCAAGTACTGGTAGATTAGGTTGTTGGCTGGAACGGTAACTGTCTGCACCACGATTACGGCGATCCCAAGCCCAAACGCCGTCTGCACCTCCTTGGAGACCGCTAGAAAAGTACACATCCCCAAAAAGAAGGCCAGCGCCATGTTCTCGACGAACACGGACTTCATAAATATGCTCAGATAGGCTTCGACCATGTTCGGTTACTCCTCCTCGACCTGATCGCTCTTCCAACTCCTGAGCGCCCATATAAAGAAGCCAATGATGAAAAACGCGCTCGGGGGCAAGAGCATCAGGCCGTTGGGCGCGTACCAACCCCCCTCGGCGGCCAATGCGAGTATTGGTACTCCAAAGAGCGAACCCGACCCGAATAGCTCGCGCAATATACCGACGACCAGCAGAATGACGCTGTAGCCCAAGGCATTGCCCAAACCGTCGAGAAAGCTCAGCCCAGGACCGTTCTGCGAGGCGAAAGCCTCGGCCCGCCCCATGATAATGCAATTAGTGATAATCAGCCCGACGAAGACCGAGAGCTGTTTGCTAATATCAAAGGCGTAGGCGCGCAGGAATTGATCGACGATAATCACCAGCGAGGCGATGATCGTCATCTGCACGATAATGCGGATATTGGCCGGGATAAAGTTGCGGATCACGCTGACGGCCATGTTGGAACAACAGAGCACGAAAATGACCGCCAAGCACATGGTGACGGTGGTCTCCAGCTTGGTCGTCACCGCCAGGGCCGAGCATATGCCGAGGCTCAGCAAGGCAATGGGATTGGAATCAAAGAGCGGCCTGAAGAGGACGTCTTTTGGTTTGTCAGCCATTTAACTAACTCCTCGTTCTTTGAGCTTGGCCAGGTACGGCCCAAAGGCTTCCGCACCCAGCCAGTAGCGCAGCATGTCCCTGACGCCGCGCGAGGTAATGGTGGCACCCGACAGCCCATCGACCTGATACTGGGTTTCGGGCCGTCCCTGGACGACCTTACCCCTGATCACCTCGATGCGCACTGAGCCGCTTTCGTCGAAGGCCTTTTTGCCGTCCCAGAGTGCCTTCCAACTCGGGTTGTCGACCTCGCCCCCCAAACCCGGAGTCTCAGCGTGCTCGTAATAGACCAGCCCGCGGATGGTATTGAGATCTCTGGCATCGAGGGCCACAAATCCATAGAGCGTTGACCACAGCCCTAAGCCGTGGACGGGCAAGATGACCTTTTTGATCTTGCCCTTTTGCGAGACCAAGTACACCGAGGCATGAAGTGCGCGGCGTTTGACGTTAGCAATATCCACATCGGCTGGGACCAGCTCGCTCTGCGCCGGGTCCTTGGCCGCACGCCGCTGGTCGTACTCAATCGGGTCCACTCCATCGACGTATTCTCCGGTCGCCAAATCGACGACGCGGGTATTTATGTCTTGGTACAACTCATCGATGCGCTCGCCGCTGGTGACCTCGCCGGACTTCAGCAGACCCGCGGCCATTAGAATATTGCGCTTCTTGTCGAGCGTCTTGTTGACCGCCTGGGTCGGCCGCAACGACACCGCCGCCGCCGATACCAGCACCGAGCAAACGAGGCAAACGCCGAGCGCCACGCCGAATGTTCTACCTACTGAATCGTTAGCCACTTTGTCTATCTCTCCTAAGAGCTGACGGCGGTGCGGGCCAGCCTGCGCTTGATGTTGGCTTGTATTGCCACATAGTCGATCGCGGGCGCGAAGACATTGCCAAAGAGAATGGCCAGCATTACGCCCTCGGGAAAGGCCGGATTGATCACGCGGATCAACACGGTCATAAAGCCTATGAGCGCCCCGTAC
>JAPOYQ010000056.1 GCA_026706505.1 Gemmatimonadota bacterium | reverse complement strand
TGTGTCATCAGTAACAATTGTCGAAGTTATATACTTGACTGAAAAAGAGCGATTGTCCCGACAAAATTTGATTGACTTGAAAGCCACATTGCACCGACCAGATTCAGGACTCAAAGTTGTCCCTTTTGACCTTGCGATTGCAGAACAATTGGAAAGTATTTCTCGCGATCAAATACCCGATATGCCAGATCGCATGATTGCTGCAACAGCACCTCCGCTTACCGCTCGTCACAACGGATTATCGAATACAGCAATCAGAAGTTGAAACTATTTGGTGAATTATGTCAAACAGCGTCAAGAAGTTGGGGAGCTAGGGCTCGATCATCCGTTTCTGAGGAGAACAAATCGTGAAAATCACCAACGTTGAAGTCATTCATTTTCGCACCAAACACCGCGGCCGAAGTGCTGGCTCGCGCTGGGGCTATGGCGTGTGGATTGACGACGAGGAAGTGGAAGGCACTAGTGCGATCACCAGAATTTCCACCGACGAGGGCGTCACCGGGCACATGCTGGGCGGCAACAAGGCGACTATGGAAGGTGCCATCAAAAACCTCCTAGTCGGCGAGGATCCACTAAACCGCGAGAAGCTATGGCATTGGATGGATCAGATGTCCACGTTTGGCCACAGCCTCGCCGAACACGAGCTCGGCATTGTCGATTGCGCGCTGTGGGATTTGGCGGGACAAAAAGCTGGTATGCCCGTGTACCAACTCTTGGGCGGCACCCGCGACAAGGTCGAAGCATACGCTAGCACGTACCCGAACTTGGGCGGTCCCGAAGTGTATGAAGATCTGGCGCGAGAATGCGTAGCGCGCGGTTATAAAGCCTTCAAGGTGCACGCCAACATCTGCTGGAATCCGCACACGCGGGAGCCAGCGCCGCAACTGCCGGGGTTTCCCAAGGAGGATGTGGAGATTTGTCGCGCCGTGCGCGAGGCCGTGGGCGACGATATTGTGCTGATGCTCGATCCGTTCGGCGTTTATACCTTGGAGGAGTCGCTGTGGGTTGCGCGGGAATTGGAAGAATTGAACTACTACTGGTTGGAACACCCGATGGTCGAGACGCGGGTGGAGTCCTATCGCCGCCTGACGCAGCAGACCTCCATCGCCATCTGTTCCCCCGAACACGTCAAGGGCGGTCCCTTTGCTCGGGCCGAGTGGCTGTTGCAGGGGGCTTGCGACATGCTGCGCATTGATGTGAACTACGGCGGTATCACTGGCTGCTGGAAGCTGATCAACTTGTGCCAGCTCTACGGCGTGCAGTGCGAAATACACGGGGTTGGTGCCCCGCATGTTCATTTGGCCGCGGCCGCCCCCGAGGCCACTTGCCGCTATTACGAACGCGGCCTCCTGCGGCCTGGGCGCGATTACGACGAGAGCCCTCAGCATCTCGATCAGATTGCCGATCCCATGGACGACGAAGGGTGCGTACACGTGTCGCAGGAACCTGGGTTGGGGATAGCCTACAACTGGGATTATATCGATGACAACCGGATCTGATCGGAGGAACCGGCACATGCAAAAGTGCAGCGCGATCCTAACCGTTGGCGTGCTGTGGGCACTGTCCGCAGCCGCACTGGAACGGCCGGATACCACCTTCAAAATTTTTCAATTCCCCGCCGATCAGATTCCCCGCGTCGATGGGGATGTATCCGACTGGAGCATGGTCCCTGCTGACTACGCCATCGGCATCGATCAGTTGAAAGACACCGTACACGACAGTCCGATTGATACTACCGATCTAGACGTCACCATGCGCGTCGGCTGGGTCAAGGGACTAAACCGACTCTACTTTCTCTACGAAGCCTATGACGACTACTGGGATTTCAGCCACCGCGATCTGCACAACGACATTTTGGAGATCGTCGTCGATGGCGATTTATCCGGCGGTCCTTTGATCCCCCAACTGCGCGAGGACAAGGAGACCAACGGGCTGGAGGGGCTCGACGGCCACTTCAAATTCCACGGCGTCCACGCCCAGAACTACCACGTCCTGACCCCGGCCGACGGCAAACCTTGGACTATGGTCTGGGGTGCCAATCAGTGGATCTACGAGTTGCCTTGGGCCAATGCGGCGGCGCGCTACGATTTTGCGCCGGGCGACAGCGGGCACTACACGCTCGAATTCTGGATCACTCCTTTCGATTACGCCTCCGCCGACGGGCCAGAGCGCGCCGTGGAGTCGAAGCTCGAAGAAGGCGCCTTGATCGGCCTGACTTGGTGCATCCTCGACTACGATGATGTGGAGGTCAAACAGCAGGAGTTCGAGGGCTTTTGGAACCTATCCCACAAGACGACCATGTTCGGCAATGCCTCCGAACTGGTCGGCTTCCGGCTGATGCCGCTGGAAAAAGCCTTTCGCGACCCGGTCGAGGCGCAATGGGAATTTACCGTCCTCGATGTGGAACGCCGCTTGGTCGCTTTCAAGGATTTGTCCTACGGGGATATCCGCTCATGGCGTTGGGATTTCGGCGACGGCAACACCTCGACGGAGCAACATCCCATCCACCAGTACGCAGAGCCTGGGACGACCTATACAGTCACGCTCTACGTCGAAGGCCCCGAGGGAAAGGCGCGGATGTCGAAGGTGTGGGACGTGATCGTCCGCTAAAACAGTCGAACTGAGAGTCCTATGAGGCGACTCTGGCATTGGGGAGGGATCGTCTTTGTACTGGCGCTGAGTCTGCGTTTGGTGCATGCGTTCCAGATGTCGGCGAGTCCTCTTTTTACTATGCCGGCGGTGGACGCGGCTACGTATTCCGAACAGGCGGTTAGTCTAGCCTCAGGCAACTGGTTGGGACGCGGCCAAGGCCCGTTCTGGCAACCCCCGCTCTATCCTTATTTCCTCGGCGTAATCAAGCTCGCATTCTCAGAATCCTTTTACTACGTATCCCGCTTTGCGCAGGCGCTAATCGGCAGCTTTACCTGTGTGTTGCTGTACTTGGTTGGGCGGCGGCTTTTTGGGGCAGGCGTTGGTTTTATCGGCGGCCTCATTGCGGCGGTGTACGGGCCGCTGATCTATTTTGACGCTCGGCTTTTGCCGGCTGGTCTTGCTACTCTTCTCACTCTTGTAAGTCTCTTGCTGTTGATGCGCGCGGTTGAGCGGCCGACGAAACCCATTTTTATAGCCGCGGGTTTTGCGCTGGGGCTGGCGTCGCTTACCGCGGCGATTCTCGCGTCTTTGATTCCGGGCGTGGCTATCTGGTTGTTTTATTGGTTGCGGAAAAGGGCCGCGTTGGCAGTCGTTGCTTTTCTGCTAGGAGCGGTGCTGGCGATTGCGCCGGTAACGCTGAGAAATTACGTCATCGGTGGGGACTTCGTGCCGATCTCCTATAACGGAGGGGTGAATTTCTACATAGGGAACAATGCAAACGCCGCGCAGACGCTCGCACTGCGCCCGGGATGGGAGTGGGAGGAACTGGTTGCCTTGCCGCTGCGGGAAGGGATTACGCGCCCTTCGTCCAAGTCTCTGTTCTTTTACAGGCAGGCTCTTGAGTACATGCAGAATGCGACTCTCGATTACATAGGATTGCTGGCGGCAAAAATCGCCCAGTTCTGGCGCGGTGATGAAATAGAGCGCAACCAGGAAATGTACTATTGGCGCAAGTATTCAAGCGTCCTCGCGGGTACCTTGTGGAAATGGGAGGTGGCTTTTCCCTTTGGCTTGGTAAGCCCCCTCGCGCTGCTGGGGTTGATAGTGTACATCCGGCGGCAGGGTATTACACTGCCGGTGCTTTTCGTCCTCGGCTATAGCTTCGCGGTAATTTCCTTTTTTGTCGCGGCGCGCTATCGCCTGCCGATTGTCCCGCTGCTGATTCTATTCGCTGCGTACGGGGGGAACTGGCTATATGCGAGATGGCGGCAACGACCCTTGCGCCAAGCGCTTTTGCCGACGGCTGTTCTCGCTCTGTTGGTGCTGTTGGTGAATTGGGATCTGCTGCCGATGGATGGGCGCGGCAAGGCCGCCACGCACAACGATTTGGGCAATGCCTACCTGCAACAAGGGCGCTACGATTTGGCGCTGCTAAAATACGAACAGGCCACGCGGCTTGATTCGATGTATTGGCAGGCTTGGTTCAATCTCGGCTCATTGCGGGCGATGCGCGGCGATTTGCGCGGCGCGCTGCCCATTCTTCTGAACGTGTTGGAGCACGAGCGGGAACGCGCTGACGTGTGGAGCAATGTGGCTGGCGTCTATGTGGGGTTGGGGAAATATCAGCAGGCGGCCGAGGTTCTTGAACAGGCTGCGGTGGCGGCACCGCGTGAGGATATATATGCGGCGTTGGAGAGGGTACACGCAATGATGGGGAAGCCGAGGCATGGTGAACGCGAAGAATAGAATCTGGTTTTTGCGTTTGGCGACCGTAGCGGTCGGCGCGGCTTTGGTGGTGGTGGCCGAGGGCTTGCTGCGGCTCATGCCGGGATTGGGGCCGTCGCCGTTGGTTGTGACTTTGGCCGAGGACGAGGCGAGCGGCGAATCGCTACGCGCGACGAGTCGGTTTTATGCACAGCGATTTTTCACGCAATACAAGGGCCAGCTGGCCGCGGCGGGTCAGATGGGCGAGCACTTTTTTGTGGAGCCCGCGTCGGCTAATCGCTATCGCGTCGTTTTTGTCGGTGCTTCCACAGTGCAGGGTTTTCCCCATCCGCGACGCTTGGCCGCGGCGTCCTTTTTACAGGAGATGCTGGCGGATGCGTGGCCGGAGCGGGAGGTGGAGGTCGTCAATTTGGGCATTACGTCCATTGCCAGCTTTGCGGTTGCGCAGGTGGTGGAAGATGCGTTGGTGCTGTCGCCGGATCTGGTCGTCGTCTATACCGGGCATAACGAATTTTACGGGTTGTATGGGGCCGGGCGGCACCAACGACTACAGTACTTTTTGCGGCAACTGCATTTGACGCATCTGGTGGATGGGTTGCTAGAGAGTATTGGGACCAAGGACGAGCCGACGGATTTGATAAAAATGGCGGCTGCGCGCGGCGAGGTACCGTTGCACGGCTCTGGTCGCGCGACGGCTGAGCAGAATTTGCGGGATAACTTGCGGCGCGTGAGTCGGCTCTGCGAACGAGCGCAGGTGCCCTTGGTACTGTGTACTATCGCGGCGAATGATGCGGGATTTGCGCCGGTGGGATCGACGGAGGGGGATGAGGCGTGGAAGGCGCGGGTGGAGCAAGCGGCGCAGGTACTGACGCGGGGTTACGTTGCGCCGGATGATGCCGAGGATGTGCTGCAGCAATTGGAGCAAGCGGCGGCACTTTCGAGTGAACACGCTTGGTTGTGGTATTTGCAAGGCCGGGCGTTGGAACGATTGGGACGGGATGCCGAAGCGCAGCGGGCCTTTCGCAAGGCGCGGGATTTGGACACCATGCCGTGGCGCGCTCCCACGGTGCACAATGCGGTGATTCGCGCAGTCGCCAAAGAACATGGAGCTGTGTTGGCGGATGTGGAAACTGCGTTTGTGAACGCTGCGCCCGCGCAAGGCGTGGGTTGGGAGTGGATGGTGGATCACGTTCACTTCTCTGTTGCTGGGCAGGCTTTGTTGGCGCAGACTGTTCTCCACAGCGTCGCCGGATTGCAGGACATTGACTTGGGATTGCTGCGGAGTGAGGAGGCGTATCGGCGCGATTTGGGCGACCTGCCGGTGGAGCGCGTGGTGGCGTACAACAAGATGGGGGCGATGCTCGCGCAAGCGCCCTTGCATCAGTACAATGGGCACAATGCGCACTATCTCAGGCAACTGGCGGCCATGGAGGGGCAGCGGCTGTCGTTGGGAGAACGGCGCGGCGTCGAACAGTGGATCGAGCAGGGCTTCGACCTGAGCTCAGCCGAAGGGCGGAAAGGGCCGTTGGTGTTAGCGGTGGCGGATCAGCTTTTTACCGAGCGGGATTTTGCGCGGGCGCAGGTTTATTACGCGGCTGCACTCCGCGAAGTGCCGTTTACGCGGCGCGGGTTGTGGGCGGCGGTGCAGTGGGGGTGGTGCATCAAGATGCAGGGGATGGCGCTTAGTGACGAGCAGCGGGACGAGGTGCGAGCCGCGCTGAAACAGGCGGGGTTTCTCGCGCACGATCCGGCGGTGGGCGCAGCTTTCGTCGATTTTGTTAAGGGACAACTCTATCATCTTCTCGCAGAACGCGATCTGGCCTTGCTACACTTGGAGCGCGCTTTTTTGGCCGAGGATTTTCGCCGCCGCTATGCGTTGAGTTTGTTTCAGGCGTTGGCGGTAGAATTGGTTTGGGCTGGGCGGGTGGAGGATGCGCGGGAATATGCTCGTTTGGTGGGGGGAGAGGTTGGACAAGAGACGCGTTTTTTGCGGATGGTCGAGGACCAACTGAGGCCGTAGGGAATGGTTGCATCAGGGGGCGCATTCTCCAAGCGGCAAAGGCACCTAAGTAACCCATTGATGGATACCTTTCGACACCGCTTGTGCCGGTCGCCA
>JAPOYQ010000306.1:272-6435 GCA_026706505.1 Gemmatimonadota bacterium | reverse complement strand
GGCCGACTTGAGCGGATGAGTTTCGGCACCCTAGAAGCCCTGTGCGACCGGGTCGCCGGCGGGTTGTGCGCGTTGGGATTTGCTCCCGGCGACCGGATTGCCGTGGCCATGCCGATGACGGCCGAGTCGGTGGCGATCTATCTGGGGATCATCAAGGCCGGTTGCGCGGTGGTGGCCATTGCCGACAGTTTCGCCGCCCCCCAGATCGCCGCCCGGCTGCGGATTGGGGAGGCTAAGGCCGTTTTTACCCAAGATGTAATTTTGCGCGGTGGGCGCGAGTTGCCACTGTACCCGCGCTTGGTCGCCGCAGAGGCCCCGCTGACGATTGTATTGCCGGGACGCGTGGAAGGGTTGACAGAGGCGCTGCGCCCCGGAGATCTGCGCTGGGACGAATTCTTGCCGGCCGACGCTGCGCCCACAGCCTTGGTCTGCCACCCCGACGCGACGACTAATGTCCTGTTTTCATCGGGAACTACCGGCGACCCCAAGGCCCTGCCCTGGACCCATGTCAACCCGATCAAGTGCGGCGCAGACGCGCATTATCACCAAGATGTCCACCCCGGCGATGTGGTCGCTTGGCCGACCAATCTAGGCTGGATGATGGGGCCGTGGCTGATCTACGCCGCCTTTTTGAACCGGGCGACCATGGCCCTCTACTATGGAAAGGCGACGGAGCGAGACTTTGGGGAATTTGTGCAAGCGGCTGGCATTACCATGCTCGGCATCATTCCGAGCATGGTGCGCACTTGGCGCAGCACGGGCTGCATGGAGGGAATCGACTTTTCGGCGATTCGGGCTTTCAGTACCACCGGGGAGTGCTCCAATCCCGAGGATATGCACTATCTGATGGCGCTGGCGAGGTATCGGCCCATACTCGAATACTGCGGCGGCACCGAGCTGGCAGGCGGCTATTTGCTCAGTACGCTAGTCGAGCCAGTCGCACCCGCGACCTTTAATTCGGCAGCGCTGGGAACGGATTTGGCGATTTTGGACGAAGACGGGCAGGAGTGCGCAAGCGGCGAGGTCTTTCTGGTGCCGCCAGCCATTGGCATGTCAACTCGGGTGCTCAACCGCGACCATCGCGAAGTGTACTACGCGGGCGTGCCCAAGCGGGGTGGGGTACCACTGCGCCGCCACGGCGACCAAGTCGAGCGACTAGCCCCGGGCATCTACCGAGTCCACGGCCGAGCCGACGACGTGATGAACCTAGGTGGAATTATGGTGAGTTCCGCAGAGATCGAGCGAGCCTTGAATACAATGCCGGGCGTGGTCGAGACCGCGGCGATTGCAGTGCCGCCGCTAGGGGGCGGACCGAGCCTACTGGTGATCTTCGCGGTACTGGAGGACGGCGGCGATCCCTTGCAAGCCTGTCCTGAGCAAAGCCGAAGGGACGCGATGCAACAGACTATCCGCGGGGAACTCAACCCACTCTTCAAGATTCACGAAGTAGTAGTAATAGAATCGCTGCCGCGGACCGCGTCGAACAAGGTGATGCGGCGGGTTTTGCGGCAGCGCTACGGAAGAGAACCGCGCGAATAGCGACGCGCAGGCTCGTAGAACTGAGCGAAAGGAGCATCCGATGCGACATGGTTATTTGTCCGTTTTGCTGCTGCTGGTGACGATCTATCCAGCTGAAGCTGGCCGCTACGACGATCCGAGCTTTCTCATCAACCACCTCCTATCTGGTGGAGTGGCCAAAGACGGCATCCCGGCCCTGACAAACCCCACTTTCGTGGCACCGAACGAAGTAAACTACGTACAGGAAAACGACGTAGTTATGGGGATTGTCATCAACGGCGAACCGCGAGCGTACCCGCACAACATTGGCTGGTGGAACGAGATCATCAACGACCGCGTTGGCGATCAGTCGGTCGTAGTGTCTTTGTGTCCGCTTACAGGCACCGGTCAAGTCTTCAACGGTACGGATGGCGACGGCTCGCAAATCGAGTTCGGGGTCTCCGGTCTGCTGATCAACAGCAACTTGGTCATGTACGACCGGCGCGACGGCGAAACGCTCTACCCGCAGATGATTTACACGGCCATTAACGGCGACCGAGCAGGCGACCGCCTAGAGTTGATGCCCGTAGTGGAGACGACTTGGGCGCTGTGGCAGCGGATGTACCCAAGCACCACCGTGGTACAAGCCACCACTGGCTGGGAGTATTACAACTCGCGACCAGCTTACAACGAAGACCAATACACCTTCTATCCCTACGGCGATTACCGCACCAGCCACGAGTACCTAATTTTCCCGCCGACGACCAACAACGGCGCTTTCGACCATCGCTTTGAGACCAAAGACCTAGTGTTGGGATTGTGCCGCAACGACCAGACCAAGGCGTACCCCTTCGCGCTGATGCCCGACGGGGTGGTAATCAACGATCTCATCGGCGACGACCTCGTAGTCGTTCTATTCGACGCCGCGTCGCGCACGGCCTTGGCCTATTTCAATCAACTCGACGACGAGCCATTGAGCTTTTACGGAGTAGAGTCCGAGGGGCCGTTGCCGGTGGAATTCATGGATGCAGAGACGGGTTCTCGCTGGAACATGCTCGGAGAAGCCGTCGCGGGGCCGCTCGCGGGGCGGCGATTAGCGCAAGTCCCCGCCTACAATGCCATGTGGTTTGCCTGGACCGCCTACTGGCCCGATACAGAGGTTTGGCAGCCGGGTGAGGGGATTCTCAGCCAAGAGGATATCGAGCAGATCGAGCAAGCCGCAACGGCCGTCGAATCCTTTGACGTTGCGCCCGCGGACTTTGCCCTGCGGCAAAATTTCCCCAACCCGTTCAACGCCCAGACGCTGATCCAGTACGAGCTTCCAACAGCCGGATCGGTGCGGCTTGGCGTGTTCAACGCAACTGGGCAGCGGGTGCGCTTGCTGGTGGACGAACACCAAGCGGCCGGACTATACTTGCAGCCCTGGGACGGGCGCAACGACGCCGGACAGCAAGTGGCCAGCGGCGCGTATCTATATCGGCTAGAAGCACCGACGACCGGGTTTGTCCAGACGCGAACGATGACTTTGGTGCGCTGACCAAGCGCACCGCGAAACCTTAGGGGAGATGACATGAGCAATTTTCTCAGTCGCTATCTGCACTGGTTGCACCTGCGGTGGCCAGCCGGCGTGGTGGAGAAGTTGCCACGGGTGGATGAGCACGGGCAGAGCAATGTTTCCGGGCTGTACATAGTCGGCGACTTGACCGGAATCCCACTGTTGAAGTTTTCAGCCGATACGGGCGCACGGGCCGTGCAGCACATCGCGGCCGACGAGGCATTCCAGCGCGGCAAGGAGCAGGAGGATGTCTTGGACTTGGCGATTATCGGCGCGGGCGTTTCCGGCATGTCCGCGGCCTTGGAGGCGCGGGAGGCCGGGTTGTCGTTTGTGCTTTTGGAGGCGACCGAGCCATTTTCTACGCTGGTCAATTTCCCCAAGGGAAAGCCTATTTACACCTATCCCACCGAGATGGAGCCGGCCGGGCAAATCCGCTTTGTCGCCGAGGTCAAGGAACCGCTGATCGAGGAGTTGCACGAACAGACGCTTGCCCAAGGCATCGAGCCAACCATAGCGCGGGTCGAGCAGGTAAAAAAGCGGGGAGACCTCTTTGAACTGGAGATCCCGCGCCAAGAAAACATCAAGGCTCGCCGCGTAATCGTCGGGATCGGGCGCTCGGGCAACTTTCGCAAGCTCGGAGTGCCGGGCGAGAATTTGGACAAGGTCTTCAACCGCTTGCACGATCCCGTTGACTTCTGCGACAAAGACGTGCTGGTCGTTGGCGGCGGCGACAGCGCCTTAGAGGCGGCCATTGCCATCGCCCAATGCGGAGGGCGAGTGACCGTCTCCTACCGCAAACCCGAATTTTCTCGCCCCAAGCCCGAAAACGTCGAAAAGCTGGACATGCTCGCGGCCGATCCAATGGCCGACGTGGCCGTGGATACTCCCTCTTCCGAGCGGGTGACGACCAGCAGCGGAGCCTTTATGGAGCAGGGCCGCCAAGCGGGATCGATCCGCCTGCTGATGGCCAGCCAAGTACTGCGCATCGCGGAAGACGCAGTCGCGCTCAAAGACGCCGAAGGCCAGGAACTGAGCCTGCCCAACGACGCGGTGTTTTCCATGATTGGGCGCGAGGCCCCGCTCGACTTTTTCAGACGCAGCGGCGTGGAGATCAACGGCGAATGGCGACCGGGCCGTTGGCTGTCCTTGGGATTTATCCTGCTGGCAGCAGTTTTCATATACCACTGGAAGACCGACGCGGGCATTCCCATTAAGCACTGGTTCCAAGAAGCCAATCTCTTCCCCTTCAATCTAGCAGCACCGTCGGCCGCCCATAC
The DNA here is from genome assembly GCA_026706505.1 of Gemmatimonadota bacterium. The sequence goes on along the minus strand of JAPOYQ010000306.1, from coordinate 2,106 downwards.
CTTGTGGGATACAATACAGGTATCGATGACCCAGCCGAGTTTCTACTACTCACTGGCCTATTGTCTGTGCGTCGTCCTATTCGGCTTGCAGCGCATAAAGCGGCGACGCACGCCGTACATCAAAGTGCAGACGCTGACGCTGATGGCGGTCCAGTGCATTCCGCTCTTTCTGCTGCCCTATGTGTTTTTGCCCTGGGCGGGGTACAATGGCTGGTTCGACGAGGGTGCCTGGCTCAAGCCGATGGCCGATGGCCTGTTTCCCGAGTCGCAATGGGCCGAACACGGACGCGAATCCTGGCGATCTCTGGGGCTAATACTCGCTTGGCCGCTGTTCTTTTGGAACGTCTTTACCAGCGAGCCGCTGTGGTGGTGGCTGGCCATTAGCCTCGTGCAGACCTTCGTCATCATCCCGCTGATCATCTACTTCTGGGGCAAAGGAGCGTACTGCGGCTGGATCTGCTCGTGCGGTGCCTTGGCCGAAACCATGGGCGACAATCACCGGCACAAGATGCCGCACGGCATGGTGTGGAACAAGGTAAACATAGTGGGACAGGTCGCGCTGCTACTGGCCAGCGTACTGCTTATCTTGCGCCTAGTGGGCTGGGCTTTGCCGCACGATCACTGGATCAACGGGGCCTACATGGGGCTATTTATGGGCAAGGGTACAAACTGGGGCAACTTGCCCTTCCCGCTGACTTTTCTCAACTACGTGTGGTCGGTCGATCTGCTGCTGGCCGGCATCTTAGGCGTTGGGCTGTACTGGCATTTCAGCGGCCGGATGTGGTGTCGCTTCGCCTGCCCGCTGGCGGCCTTGATGCACGTGTACGCCCGCTTCAGCCGCTTCCGCATCCTCGCCGACAAGAAAAAGTGCATCTCCTGCAATGTCTGCACCTCGGTGTGCCACCAGGGCATCGACATTATGAACTTCGCCAACAAGGGGCTGCCCATGGCCGACCCGCAGTGCGTGCGCTGTAGCGCATGCGTGCAGTCTTGCCCCACGGGCGTGCTGGAATTTGGTCAGGTTAATAAAAACGACGAGGTGATAAAGACCGACGGGCTAGCGGCATCGCCGGTGCGGATGCAGGAGAAATAGGGCGACTTTTGTGGATGCCCTAGTCAACATCGTCTAAACCTAGTTCTTCAACTGAAGGAGGCGCAACTCTTGGCCGCTTTTGAATAATTGCTGCAAATTTTGGTTCAAACCTAGTGCGGACAAAGCTGCGACGGGCATGGGCCTTAGCGGGTTTGTTCGTCTCCTTATACATGCTGCGCAGCCACTTCGGATTCACGGTCTCTCCAACTACCGCCGCGATTTGTTCAACCTCGTTTTCCGTGAGCATGTACTCGCTTGCCAGCAATTGTACCTCATCTTCCATTGCTGTAATCAGATCCTTTGCGTCGTCGTCAACCACGCGATCGGCAATAGCCTTGGCCGAAAACTGCGCCGCGGTGCCACCTGCCAATCCACCTACGACGCCACCGATAAAACTGCCTATAGCCGTGCTGATAAAAGGCACTGCACTGCCAACGGCGGCCCCTATGGCCGTGCCGCCGACCCATCCGCCAACACCCCCTGCAACGGCGGCCGCATTCACTGTGGCGTTCTTGGCAAACTGCCGCCAAGAAATAGAACCGACGAAAGCGGCTCGGTAGAAGTCTGGAGCACTTGTCACCACGGTTGTTATGACCGCGGTTATAGCATTGGAACGGAGGAGTCTGGATACGTGATTGAATGCGCCAGCCCCAGAGACCGCTCTCCCAAGTGATCCAGCGGCAATGCGCTGGACTGCCTCGCGCCCACTATCAGCGGCCAAGCGGGCGGTGCTGCTCACCT
>JAPOYQ010000306.1:0-262 GCA_026706505.1 Gemmatimonadota bacterium | reverse complement strand
CTTGAGCAAGACGGGAATGCGCTGGATAACCTCGCGCCCGACCTCAGTATTTAAGGTACGCCATAAGGCCCTTGCTCCATTGCGCACGGCTGCTACTCCGATAGCAGCATTCTTAGAACGCAACAACTGGATGCTGGCGAAAGGAAGCAACCACGGGGCGTTAACGATGCCTGTTATAAGCGCATTGCTGCCATTGCTTTGAGGATCGAGTGCGGATTGGAACGCCGCTCTGACCGCTGCCGGGCTACTCGTACGGCCGTGG
>JAPOYQ010000921.1 GCA_026706505.1 Gemmatimonadota bacterium | reverse complement strand
CGCAGGACACCTTCCTGTTCTCCGAGAGCATCCGCGACAACATCGCCCTCGACTCAGTCGCTCCAGACGAGGTCGAACGCGCCATCGAGGTAGCCCAACTAGCCGCGGATCTCAAGACCTTTCCCCAAGGGCTGGAAACCATCGTCGGCGAGCGCGGCGTCACCCTGTCGGGCGGGCAGAAGCAGCGCACGGCCTTAGCCCGTTCGGTTGTGCGGCAACCGAAAATCCTCATTCTCGACGACGCTTTAGCCAGCGTCGATACCCGCACCGAAGAGCAAATCCTCACGCGCCTGCGCGACATCATGGCCGAGCGCACCACCATTCTCATCGCCCATCGCATCTCCACCGTCATGGCCGCGGACCACATCATCGTGCTCGACGAAGGGCGCATTGTCGAAGAGGGCACCCACGACGAATTGCTCGCACGCGATGGCCTGTACGCCGACATGTACCGCCGCCAACACCTCACCGAGGAATTGAGCGACCTCTAATGCCGCCGACCATCCGCGACGAGCAGGAAATCGACAAAAAATCCATCGACCTCCGCCTAATGGCTAGGCTGTTGGGTTTCTTGCGGCCCTACTGGCCTTGGGCCGTCTCGACGTTAGTACTCATCCTCGCGGCCTCGCTGGCCCGTCAGGCCGGTCCCGTGCTGACCAAAATAGCCGTTGACGAGGGTGCCTAGGCCGTCTAGGTCGCCGGGCACGATGTGCTCGTCAACGGCAGGTCCGCGGCATGGAACGACCGCGCCACCTGGCCGGGCGGCGGCTCGCCGTATAGACGGCCTAGGCACCCTCGTCCTGCTCTTCGCCGCGCTGTTGGTAGCCCAATTCGCCATTGGCTATGCCCAGAGCTGGATCACCAGTATGGTCGGCCAGTGGACCATGCGCGACGTGCGCTTGAACATTTTCACCTGCCTACAGGGCCTACCGCTCAAATTCTTCGACCGCACGCCCATCGGTCGGCTGATGGCGCGCAACACCAGCGATGTCGATGCGCTCAACGAATTCTTCACCTACGGTGCCGTCTCCTTAGTAACCGAAGCCGTCACCATCGCCTCCATTCTGTTTTACATCTTCTTCTATCTCGATGTCGAACTCGGTCTGCTCACCTGCGCCTTTTTGCCCGTGGCCTTTGCCGCCACCCTGTGGCTGCAAAACCGCACCTTCCAAGCCTTTCGCCAAGCCCGCACCCGCTTTGCCCGCTTCAGCGCCGATTTGCAGGAAACCCTGTCGGGTATAGAAGTAGTAAAACTGTTCAACTGCGAACCGCGCAGCGCCCGACGCTTTAATGAAGGCACCGACGAATACCTCGACGCCCGCTTGGTGCGCACCCGGTACCACTCGGCCTACTTCCCCTTCATGGAATTGTGCGGTGCTGCCCTGATAGCGCTGGTGCTGTGGTACGGCGTCGGCCAAGTGCTACGCGAGGAAATCGCCTGGGGCGTTTTGGTGGCCATGCTGCAATACGTACCCCGCTTCTTCATGCCCATCCGCAACCTCGCCGAGGAATACGCCACCGTGCAGGTGGCCATGGCTTCCTCCGAGCGCATCTTTGAACTGATCGACGCCGAGCCAGAGCCAGTCGGCGGTCCCGTGCGTCGGGAGCGCATAGCCGGTGCCATTGAATTCCGCCACGTGTGGTTCGCTTATGAAGGAGAAGAGTGGGTCCTGCGCGACGTCTCTTTCTGCGCCGAGCCGGGCCAGAGCTTGGCGCTAGTCGGGGCCACCGGCTCGGGCAAGACTACCATCATCAGCTTGCTGTGTCGCTTTTACGAAATTCAACGCGGGCAGATCTTAGTCGATGGCATCGACATCCGCGAGTGGAATGTGGAAGCGCTGCGGCGGCGCTTCGGTCTAGTGCAGCAGGATGTCTTTCTCTTTGCCGGCGACATTGCCAGCAACATCCGCCTCGGCGCTCCCGAGCTGTCGGACGCAGCCGTCGCCCAAACAGCCCGCTATGTCAACGCCGACCGCTTTATCGACCGCCTGCCCGACACTTACCGCCACGACGTGCAAGAGCGCGGCGCAGCCTTGTCTGCAGGTCAGCGCCAACTTTTATCCTTCGCCCGCGCCCTAGCTGCGGACCCGGACATTCTAGTGCTAGACGAAGCCACCGCCCACATCGACACCGAGACCGAAGGCTGGATTCAAGACGCGGTGGAAAAACTGATGCGCGACCGCACATCCATCGTCATTGCCCACCGCCTCTCCACCATCCGCAGCGCCGACAAAATCCTCGTGCTGCACCGAGGCCAATTGCGCGAGGAGGGACACCACGAAGAACTCCTCGCCCAAGACGGCATCTACGCCCGCCTGCATCAATTGCAATACAACGAGGCCCTCGCCCCGCGAGCACAATCAGCCTAGCTTCCAACGAGGAAAAACCTATGGCCACCTACTATCCTTCCATCACCGACGACCAAGCCGCGCTGATCCGCAACGCGCCGTTGTTCTTCGTCGCCTCCACCGACCCCGCGCTCGCACCCGGTCCTGAAGGCATTGGCCCAATCAACCTCTCGCCCAAGGGCGGCGTACCGCTACACGTGATTGATCCCAACCGCGTGGCCTTCCTCGACTACTTGGGCAGCGGCAACGAAACAGCGCGTCATGCCATAGCCGGTGGCCCGATCACCGTCATGATCTGTTCTTTTGAAGGAGAGGACGCCGGTATCATCCGCCTCTACGGCAAAGCCACGGCCACCCCGCTCGAAGAATCGCCTCACGCCGCCTTGCTCCTGCAAACAGAGTCCGAACACCTGCGCACCAAACGCCAAGTAATCGAAGTCGAAGTCGAACTAACCGGCACTAGTTGCGGCTACGGCGTCCCAGTAATGGAATTAGTGCGCGAGCGCCGCGTCGAAGACCGAGGCCGCCGCTACAAGGACCGGAAAAAATAAATCGGTCGATTTCCACGGATCTTCAACGCGTTCCAGCCTACTCCAATCCCAGCAACGACAAACACCTCTCTATCAGCTCATCCACGCTGGCCGCATTTACGTCCACACTCACCAGCTCATGCTGCCTGATCGCATCCATCATCTGCGCGTTGTAGAGCAGGCTGCGTTTCAGAAACTTATCCACCATCACTCTTTCGCGCTGTGACTTCGTTCGATACTCGCTCGCAGCGTGAATCCTCTGCTCAAACACGGCGTCACTCGCTGTGAGCCAAATAGCAGCGAGGTTGGCAACCTCTAGCGTCGCCACAAACTCTGGCCACAGAGCAGATCCCTCCACTATTATCCGCTCCTTGGAGGTATCGGTCGCGACCTCCGTGACGATCGTCTCAACTTGCGGCCACACATTGACCTTGTAGTGATGGAGCACGTCCTCAATCAATTCGAGCACCGACAGCGAGAGATAGTGCTCGGCCACGTGGTCGGGCACTGGTTCCGGCCATGGACGACCGGGATGGCGGGCAAGTTTGTCCGTGGAGATTTGGGTCCACCCCAGCTTTGCTGCCAGCGAATCGGCCAGGGTCGATTTTCCGACGTGGGATGAGCCGCCGATCAGGATCACTCGCAAGTCAGCGGGTACTTTGTGCATTCGCGTTGTTCAGTCCAAGACCATGCCGCCGCTGACGTTTATGGTCTGGCCGGTGACGTTGCGCGCCTCGTCGGAAGCGAGGAAGGCGACCATGTTGCCGATGTCCTCAGGCGACTGTTCCCGCTGCATCGGTGTCGAGTTGGCGATGAACAGGTCGAACACCTCGCGGGCGCTTTTGCCGGCATAGGTGGGATCTACCTCGGCGATCTTCGGCGCCAGCGTGTGCCAGAAATTGGTCCACACGAACCCGGGGCATACGGCGTTTACGGTGATGTTGTGCGGCCCCAAATCCTTGGCAGTCAGCCGCGTCAGGCTGAGCATCGCGTTCTTGGCGGCCGCGTAGGTTGGCAGGAAGGTCGGGTCGCGTTTGGCCGCGGCGGAAGAGATGTTGATGATCTTGCCGTAGCGGCGCTCAATCATGTGCGGGGCGATCGCCTTGCAGAGGAAGAAGGGGCCCTTGACGTGTATGTCGTAGTTGCTGTCCCACTCCTCGCCGGTGAAGTTGGTGAACGGGGCACCGACGATGGTGCCAAAGTGGCCGGCGTTGTTGACGAGGATGTCGATGGAGCCGAAGTGCTCGATCGCCTGCGCGACGAGGTCCTGGCAGGCGGATTCATCCGTTATGTCTGCGGTGATGGCGACCGCGGTGGCCCCTTCGCTCTCAAGCTGGTCGGCGGTGGCCTGCGCCCTGTCGCCGTCGATGTCAGTCGCCACGATGGCCGCCCCTTCGCGCGTCAGGCATTTCGCTATGCCGAGGCCCATGCCGCCCCCGGCTCCGGTGACGATGGCTGTCCTGTCTTTGAGTCGCATGCTAGTCTCCCTTGGGTTTTTTGGAATGTATAGGAAAAATAAAGGGGCTTTTTGGGATTCTCTGTCAAGGCGCTCAGCCCAGACCAAGGTCAGGCCAACCCTTCGTATATTCCCCGTCTATGAACTGGTCAGACAAGTATTATTTGCTCAGGAGAAAGCACTCCTAATCATCAGAGCGCTTTCTCCTGCTCCTGCTATAGAAGTACCCCTCAGAGTCCCAATCCCGCCCCCGTCACCCGGTCCGTCCAGTGGTACAGCGTCTGCCCGTCGATTACCAAGGCATGGGAGCGGTCCAAGTCGATATTGTCAAAGCAGTCGTGGGCATAGTCTCGGATTAGCACAGTGCGGCCCTCGGCGGTAATGTACGCCTCGTCGACGGGCGCGTCCTCTTCGGTGACCAAGCCTTCGAGTTGCAGCACCCGCAGACAGGTGAAGACTTTATCGCCGATGCACACCTCGTACATCCCGGCACCGCTGGCGTCGAGATTGTCGGCGCTGTGGGCCTGTTTCCACGAGCCGTCCGACTGGCGCACATATCGTCTAGTGTCCTCAATGCGGCGCTTCATACACCCGAAGGCCCCGGTGAAACTCTGACTTAGATAAGTATTGATCGAGATCCCCTCCTCCTGCTGTTCAATGACCGCCAGATACTGGATCTCCTCCCCATTCTCCCGAGCGCACATAGACCAGCCAGCATCGCGCCAGCCTTTAATGTCTCCGTCCCATTCTTCGACCTCGACTTCCACGCCTTCCAAGCCATGCACCTCGGCCGGGCGCGCCACCCGCATGCGGGCAACGCAGTCCAAGCGCCAGTCGGGCGCTTTATACGTACCTTGGATGGCTTCCTCGCCCAGGCGCGGCACCACCAGCCACCAGCGCAACTCGGGGCATTCGACCGCAAAGGGCACCCCGTCCAGTTCGCGGACGGCTATTTCGGGCCGCTGCTGGGGGAAGGACTGTCCGTCCTTTTGGTCTTTGGGCAATTGGGTCCGCATTTCGGGTCTCCTCCCGCGGGCGGTGATTTCCATGCTCTGGCGCATGTGCAGGCGAGCCTGGAACAAATGTCGTTTGACCGTGCCTTGGGGCCATTGGCCGCGGGCGGCTATTTCGGCGATGCTCAAGCCCTCCAGGTAGTGCAAGCGGGCGACCTGCTGTTGGGGCTGCGGTACCTGCTCCAACGCCTGGGCCGCTTCGTCCCGCTGCAACTGCCGTCGATGCTGCCGCAGTAAGTCGCTATCGACAGCCCGCGCTAGCGCCGCGCCCTCGGTGGGCTTTTCGCGCCGCTGTGCCGCCTTGAAGAAATCGCGGCATTGATTGCGGCCGATCTGCATCAGCCAGGGGCCGATCTTGTCTGGTTCTTTAAGCGCGCCGATCCGCGTCCAAGCCTGCACCAGCGCCTCCTGCAATACATCTTCGGCGTGCTGCGGGTGGCCGATCCGGTAGCGGATCAGCGCGGCCAGGGCGTATTCGTAAGGACGCAGGAGCGGGGCAAAGGCCGTGCCATCACCCATCTGGCACCGGCGCACCAGGTCGGCTTCGCTGTCCATACAATCCGGCACTGGGGACTCGTCTTTAGGCGACGGGAAAGCGCCCAACTCTTTTCTTTCCGTGGCGCTGATATTCTATCCACGGCTACAACTCCTTCACCCTACAAGAAGAAACCGACAGGCAAAAGGTTCGCATTTGGGCAAAAAAAGCGGGACGCCCGAGCCCCGCCTCCTCTCCTTCCCAGTGGTATCGCAGTGCCGCAATTTCCAAGCCTTAGCGCATCATTTCGTTGAGCGCCCTATTGGCCTCCTCCGGCTCAGCTTCCTTCTAAGCCGGACGGCGGTCAGTCATCCAAGACGCGATCTTGGCCGGCCGAGGCCTCGTCGAGTCGCGCCCGGTCCTCCGGCGTGATCGACCAGCCCACGGCGCCGGCGTTCTCCTCCATGTGGGCCGCGGTGTCGCCCCCGGTGATGGCGGCCGTCACCTCGGGGTGGGAGAGCACCCAGTTGATCGCCGTCTGCGCCACGGTGCGGCCGTGGGCGTCGGCGATCTGCCGCAAGATCTCCAGGGTCCGGCGCCCCGCCTCGTTGAGG
>JAPOYQ010000330.1 GCA_026706505.1 Gemmatimonadota bacterium | reverse complement strand
GAATCAGATCCACTGGTATAACCTAGGGGCTAGTTCAAGCAAGTGGATTCCCGTCGAAGGGGAGCCCGCACCTGACCCCATCCATAGATTCCCTACGTTTTACGGACGGCAAAAGCTGACCTATCAGGAAGTGAAGAAGTATCCCTTCTTGGCTATGGACTACATCGATGTGGAATCTACTGATGTTATGATACGCTACTTGATGGAAGGCGGTTTTGCATTGCTAAATGGAGGGCAGTATTTCCATCTGAAGCGCGAGTTAGAGCGAACCGTGGATCAGCGGCTGGAAACGGTGCGAATTGAATTGGGACATCCCGTTTTCCATGCCTATTACGATGTAACTGAATATCGGGAGGCTAATCGAACCTGCCCCAGCGTTGGTCCCCTCAGAGCTCTGCGACTTGATGGCCGACTAATAGCTATTACAGGGGTACCAAGATTTACTTTGACTGCTTCTTGCCCTTCTAACCAAGTTTATGTCAACGCACTGGTTTATGGATTGGTCCAGCCCAGTAGGATGGGTGGCCGGTATATAGCTAGGAAGTGGAAAGTAAATTAAAGAGTAAGTACGATGGTACTTAATACTCTATCCCCGACTCAGACCATAATACTCGGCCCATACGTAGCAGCCGACGTGCACTCCGTCTTATGAAACGAGAAGACTACTTTCGCTGGGCTGAGCGAGCTGCCCGATGGGGGGCCGAGTATCTGGCCACGCTCGACGAGCGGCCCGTTCGGGCGCAGACCGCGCCGGGTGAGATCGCTGCGATGCTGCCTTTAGCGCCACCGGAAGAGCCGGTAGATATGGAGACGATCTTCGCCGACTTTGAGCGCATCGTACCCGACGGCATGACGCATTGGCAACACCGGCGTTTCTTTGCGTACTTCAGCGCCAACGCCGCGCCGGTTTCGATGATCGCCGAAAATTTGACGGCGGTCATGGCGGCCCAGTGCATGCTCTGGCAGACCTCACCTGCAGCTACGGAGATTGAGACCCGGATGGTCGATTGGATGCGCCAGGCTCTTGGGCTACCGGAAGGGTTCCAAGGCGTTATCCAAGATTCGGGAACGTCGGCAAATGTCTGCGCTGTACTGACGATGCGCGAACGCGCGCTCGGCTGGCGCGGGATCGATTCTGGCATGGTGGGGGAGAAACAGGTCCGGGTCTATGCCTCGCCGGAGACCCACTCGTCGGTTGACAAGGCGATCCGAATCGCCGGTATCGGCCAACAGCATCTCGTCAAAGTTCCGACCGATGGTTCCTGGGCGCTCGACCCGGAGGCACTGCGCCGGGCGATCGACGCTGATGGCGCGGCGGGGTTCCTCCCGGCCGGCGTCGTCCTTTGCGTTGGGGGCACGTCGATCGGCGCGTCCGACCGCGTGCGCCAGACCATTGAAGTGGCACGCGAGCACGATCTCTACGTCCACGTCGATGCCGCGTGGGCTGGTTCCGCGATGATTTGTCCTGAGCTACGGGCGTTGTGGGAGGGCGTCGAGGGAGCCGACAGCATTGCCTTCAATCCCCACAAGTGGCTCGGGGCGCAGTTCGACTGCTCGATCCAGTTTCTTGCGGACCCAGAACCGCAGGTTCGCACCCTCGGCGTCCGTCCGGATTACCTGCAAACCCTCGGCCAAACCGAGATCACCAATTACAGCGAGTGGACGATCCCCTTGGGACGCCGGTTCCGCGCCCTCAAGCTCTGGTTCCTACTGCGCGCGCACGGTCTCGAAGACCTCCGCCAGCGCATCCGAGACCACATTGCCTGGGCTGAAGAGGCTGCCGCGGCGATTGCATTGCTGGACGGCTTTCGCCTGACGACGGACTGCCATCTTTCGCTCTTCACGTTCCAGTATGCCCCCGCCGGCGAGAATGCCAACGACGCCACCGAGCGCCTGCTCCGCGCGGTCAACGACGACGGCCGGATTTACCTGACGCAGACAATTCACGAGGGCCAGTTCGTCATCCGCTTCCAGGTCGGGCAGTTCGATTGTAGAAGGGAAGACGTGCTCTTGGCGGTCGATGTGCTGCGGGAACTAGCCCACGCGATCCATTTGGAATAACATGGCAGAAATAGATGCATCTTGGTATCAACGGCCAACCGATGTCCCAGAGCGTGTAGCTAGTGGCGGTGTAGTCGTTCGACTTCACGACGAGCAAATCTTCGTTGCTCTGACACGTGAGGGCGATATGGAAGAGTATGTCTTACCCAAAGGGGGTGTCGAATCGGGTGAAGACCTGCTAAAAGCTGCGTACCGTGAAATAAAAGAGGAAACGGGCCTGACGGACTTGACCCTCGTCAACAAACTCGAAGTCGTCGAACGCTTAACCTATGATAAAGACTTTTGGGCCGTGATCCATCTCTACTTGTTTCACACCGAACAGATTGAAGCTACACCAACCGATACAGTCTATCACTATGAGATGAAATGGTTCCCGCTTGATCGGCTACCCGACTTTTTATGGCCTGAGCAGAAAGCATTATTGGAGCGTCATCAAGAGGATATTGCTCGCGAGATTAAAGCGATTATTTGTAAATCTACAACTCTAACAGAGTAGGAGAAGCCAACCCTGATGGAGAAGCTGACTGAACGCCTGCTCATGAGGGAGTTCACTAAACAAGACGTGGATGCCGTCGCCGAGTTTAGGAGGGACCCAAGGTATCTGGAATACTACTACCGGCCCCCTTACACTAGGGAGGAGTGCATCTGCTTTGTAGACAAGTGCATTGCATGGTCCAAAGAAAGTCCGAGATGCAAGTTCCAGCTAGCCATCACGGACCGCTCAAATGGGGTATTACTTGGTGACTGCGGAGTACGCACAGAAAGCGTTGAGAGCCGGCGGGGTGACATCGGCTACGAGTTGTCGCCCGTTTATTGGGGTCAGGGTTTTGCATCAGAGGCGGTCCGGGTCATCCTAAAAGTAGGTTTTGAAGATTTGGGCCTAGACGAGATTGAAGCCAGATGCGTTGTTGCAAACAAACGGTCTGTCCGGCTTCTCCATCGGCTAGGTTTCGAGGAGACGGAGCGCATACCGCCTGGACCCGGTAGAGGCGAATTTGCAGACCGCATGTTGCTCGAGCGGTGTGTATTTCTCTTGAATCGGGACAAATGGATTGAGCATACTCATGTTTTCTAGTAGGCCATTTCTTTTAGCTATTTTATGCAGCATCTTCCTCGTGTTTCCCAATGCATGTAACGGCGAAGATCCTATGAGTAGTCCAGATAAAGACCAAATGGATTCACCTTATACCGTAGGTGTCTATTATTACCCTTGGTACAGCGGTGATTTTCACGGTGGTCGCTATATGCGCAAAGAGTTGATACCGCCGCAGTTGCCGATGCTGGGCGAGTACGACGATCGCGATCCCGCTGTGATCGCACAGCATCTCAAGTGGAGCCGACAGGCCAATATATCGCTGTGGGTGGCGAGTTGGTGGGGCCCCAATTCTCGCGAAGATCAGACTCTGCTACAGCATATTCTGCCGCACGATGAATTAGACGATATGCAGATTGCGCTGTTTTATGAGACTACAGGGCGCACAAGGGATTTTTCAGTGTTCAATCGTGTCGCACCGGACATCGCCCATATAGCCGAACGCTATTTCGACCACCCCAACTATCTGCGGATCGATGGACGGCCAGTGCTCTTTGTCTATTTGACGCGGGTACTATCGCGCAATGGAACGCTGGCTGAGGTGTTGGAGGCGATGCGCGCAACGGCTAGAGAGGCGGGACACGATATATACATCGTCGGCGATGAGGTTTTTGGACAACCGCCGACGTCTTCTGAGGCGATTGGGCTACTGGATGCTGTGACGAACTACGACGTGTACGGCAGTATGGGGGCGAAGGGTTATGCGGGACAGGCGGCAGTGGATCGGTATTATGCGGCGCAGGCGAGTTGGCGAGAACTGGCTCATGCTGAAGGGACAGCGTTTATACCCGCTACGACACCGGGATTTAACGACAAAGGTGTGCGCGATGGACATGAGGCTGTCTCGCGGAAATTGAGTGAGGAGGCCGAATTTGGCTCACTATTTCGGGCGATGCTGGCGCAGGCTGTAGAGTATACGGATGAATCAACGGGGCGAATGCTGATGGTTACTTCGTGGAATGAGTGGCATGAGGATACGCAGATTGAGCCGATTGAAGAAGGGGAAGTGACTCGGTTGGATGGCAGCGAAACAGGCGAGGCGTTTAGTGAAGGATTGGATTATGAGGGATATGGAGAGCGGTATTTGGAAATATTAAGGGAGGGGACAGAGTAGCGCGTGGATTCGAACAGGTCCGTGCAAGGCCAAGAGGATGATCTTTCTCACTACAATGGAGGTATGAAGCGCATGCGAATCGCCATCATCTCTGATATTCATGGGAATTTCGTGGCTTTAGAAACTGTCTTGAACGATCTCAAAGCAGAACACATTGATCGCATCGTGTGCTTGGGTGATGTCACCTCCGGAGGCCCTCAGCCAGGTGAGGTCATCGCCCAATTGAAGACGCTGGATGCCCCGGTCGTCATGGGCAACATGGACACGAGGTGTCTCAACCCATATCCAGATGAAGGAAAGAGCAAGAACGCCAAGCGAGGAAATGAAGTTCGATCCTGGGGTGTCGGTAAGCTATCACCTGACGATCTCGACTACATGCGCACGTTCCAGGCAACGGTCGAGATACCTCTCGATGCGACTACCAGTCTTCTTTGCTATCACGGTTCGCCACAATCCAATGAAGATGCAATCGCTTCAGCCACTCCAGATGAGGAAATGGAACGCATGCTGTCTGGTTATCGCGCCATGGTATTGGCTGGAGGACATACGCACACGCAGATGATCCGTTATCATGAAGATAGCACGATAATCAATCCTGGAAGTGTTGGTGCTCCTATTACTGCGCACGAGCGCATACGCCGAGTTTCTCAACGTCCATTGAGTGATCTGCACGATAGGGAGTATCCTCCTTGGGCAGAATATGGAGTTATTGCATGGGAGGATAGGAGCCTTCGCATCGAGTTGCGTCGCGTGCCGATAGATATCGATGTACTGGTGAAAAAAACGCACGAGAGTGGGATGCCACACGCTGATTGGTGGTTGAGTTTACGGTATGGCGATTCTGTGAAATAAGTGCTAACGCCTTCACCCGCCCCGGCGCAGCACCTGCCCGCCCCGCGCCCCAGTCCACGCCCCGTCTTCGAGTGTGGGCACGCCGTTGACCAGCACGTGGACCATGCCTTGGGCAGTGAGATTGGGCGCGGCGATTGTGCCCCGTTCGCGGAAAGTCTGGCCGTCGAACACCGCTAGGTCGGCCCAGGCACCCGGGCGGATTGTCCCCCGGTCTTCTAGGCCCAAGCGGCCGGCCGGCAGCCCAGTGAGACGGTGGACGGCTGCCTCTGGGGATAAAAGACCTGTATCGCGCACAAAATGCCGGAAAAACCAGCCCGCCCAAGTATAGGCCCCGTGGAAGACAGCCCCCCGCAGCGGACCGTCGGGGCACAGGGCCGTGGCGTCCGAGCCGACCATGCAGCGCGGGTGGGCGAACACCCGGCGTGCCTCGTCTTCCCGGTAGCAAAAGGCCAGGATCATCGGCTCGTGGACCCGATCCTGCGCCGCCAGCAACAACTCGCAGATAAGGTCGATGGGTTCCAGCCCCATATCCCGGCCAATATCGGCTAGACTCTGTCCGGCCAACTCGGGACGGGGCCCGTACTGCGATAGGTGAATCCGCTGCCAATCGCCTTGGGCCAGCCCCGCCACAATACTGCGGTACGCCCCCACTCGCCGCCGCACCTCGGGATCGCGCAGCCGCGCCGCCACTGCGGCCTGATCGCCCTCCAGCACCTCGGGCGGCAGTGCCGCGCTCAGATTCGTCGTGCCGAACAACCGCGTGTGCATATCGAAGTCCACGTCCAGTCCGTCCCGCCGCGCTCGGTCCACCTGCTCTAGGGCTCCGTCCACGGCCCGGACGCCGTCTGCGGACAGCCGCGCCACCACTGAGATATGGGAAATCTGTAGAGCCACGCCCGCGGTTTGAGCCGTGCGGATGGCCTCGGCAATGGTCTCTTGGTCCTCGCCCGCCCGATTACGCGTATGGGTGGCGTACAAGCCCCCGCACTCGGCTACCACGCTGCACAACTCGGCGATCTCCTCCTCGGAGCAGGCCCGCTCCGGCCCGTATTCCAGACCCGTGGAAAAGCCAAAGGCACCCTCCTCCAGGCTCGCCTGCAGCAGGTCCTTCATGCGCCTCAATTCATCCGGTGTGGAAGGCCGGTCCACCAGACCAGCCACGGCTAGGCGCAGCCGACCGTTGGGTACTAGGGTCAGCACGTTGACCGCCGGTCGACGCTCTTGCAGCCGTTCGAGGTACTGGCCCACGCTGCGCCAGTCAATGGGATAGTCGGCCGCGTACCCGTACACATTCATCCGGGCGGTGGTCGGATCGGTTAGAGGGGCGCAGCCGTGGCCG
>JAPOYQ010000287.1 GCA_026706505.1 Gemmatimonadota bacterium | reverse complement strand
GGCAAAGAGCCGCTCGCCGAGGGCGATGCCCTCGATGGTTAGGGGATTGTCCGGTGGGATTTCCGGCGCGGGAAATCCCGCCGGCACGACCAGTTCGTAGGGGGTTGGGGCAGGCGGAGGGGCAGGGGGTACGCCTGCGTCTTTGCCGCAGGCGACTAGCCCTAGCAGGATCAGTGCCCTAAGCCCCATGGATTATTCCTCTACGTGTTCGTCGTGATCTTGCGCTGCATGGTCTTGTTCGACTTCCTCTTCCCCGTGGACTTGGCCGACGTGGTCGGGGTTTCCGATGGGCCCTAGGGAAAAGACCGTAGCGCCGTTGCCTTGCAAGGTCAATTGCGCGTCGGCGTTGCCCATAATCCCGCCGCGGCCGTTAAAGTCGTACAGAGATGGCGCGTCGTACCACTCGTTGAGATCCATGATCACGGCGATTGCCCACTCGTCTCCGCTTACTGTTAGGGAAAGCGGCAGGGAGACGGTAAACGAAAAGTCTTCTCCGCCCGACGGCCCGGTGTGCGTGAGAAAGGCTCCTTCGCCGTCATCGGTGCGGAAGAGGCCCTCCATGCGCATGTAGTGGTAGCCGCCGCCCATGGGAGTGGGCCAAGCCATGTTGTTGAAGTGATCGACACTCGGCAGCGCGCCGGTTTCGTTTTTAGCGCCGTTGATGCCAAAGGTAAAGCGCAGGGCCGTGTATTCGCCACCGGGTACCTTGGCCGAAACGCTGCGGGTCGCGCTCACAAAGGCGTTGCGATAGTGGAATTCGGCCAGTTCGACGCGTTTGCCCCCGGCCGTTTCCAAGGAGATATCGGAGACGATGTACTCCAGGCGAGTGACGCCGTATTCGTTACCCGCGGCGTTGGTATAGAGAATATCCTCGTGCTTGAGGTCGGCACCGGCGACGGTGTGGTTGAAGTGGACGGTCACCTCGCCTTGGTCGTCGTCAGAGTCGCCGCAGGCTAGCAGAAAGCAACAAGCGACTAATATGAGATATTTCATGGGGTATTCCTTTTTCAGCAGAGATTGAGTTGGTAGTCCAAGCCCACTAGTACGAGTCGGCGAGAACCATTACTCCGCTTGTTCGTCTGTTTTTAACACGGTACATTACCAAATAGGATGCGCCAATTTGTCGAGTCTGTCCAAATGACCAAGGGCAAGGCTGCCCCCGGCGAGCGTCCGCGGACGCGGATCGGCCACAAGCTGATTCTGAGCTTCGTGCTGCTGGTCATGGTCGTCGTGGGGCTATCCGGCTGGGTGCTCTTCGAACTGACGGACCGCAGCTTGGAGCGGCAGATGCGCGACCATCTCGTATCGATTGCCACGCTGGTGAGCACGAACCTGTCCGGCAATGTGCTGCGCTACATGGACCCGGGCCGCGAGCACTCCCATCTCTACCGGACCCTAATGCTTAAATTGCAACGCGCCGAACAAGGGGTTGGTGCCCGGCACATCTTCGTTTTTGACCGCAAGTACCGATCGCTGCTCGACACGGATGGCCTGATGCCCATTGGCCGCGAGTACCCCAAACTGCTCTTCGACAGCCGGGAGTTGGAGCGAGTTTGGAAGGGCCATACCGCGCATTCGGTGCTTTTTTACGACGACGATGTCCCGTACATGACGGGCTACGCCCCGATCTTTCACGACGGAGAGGTCGTCGCGGCCGTTGGGGTCGAAATCGGGGCCGGGTTTGTGGATTCCATCCGCGTCTTCGGGCGGTCGGTGCTGATCTTTGCTGTGTTGGGTGCGTTGCTTACTGTTGGAGTGGCGTGGGGGTTGGCGCGGACGCTGACGCGGCCCATCCAGAAGTTGGTCGAGGCCGCGCGCGAAATCGGCCGGGGCAATATGAACCAGGAGGTAGCCATCGCGTCCGACGATGAAATCGGCTATTTGGGCGAGACTATGGAGGAGATGCGGCGCAAGCTAGTCGCCCGCGACGCGCAACTGCGCCTCATGCTGGGCGGCGTTGCCCACGAGATCCGCAATCCACTGAGCAGCATTGATCTGTATGCCGGCCTGATCGCCGGCGATTTGCCCGCTAGCGACGAGCGCAAGCAACACATTGAGAAGGTCATAGAGGAAGTGCGTCGGCTCAATGGCGTAATATCCGAATTTCTCGAATTCGCCCGCCCGGCACCGGCGCAGCCGCAGCCGACAGAGCTGGCCCCGCTAGTGGCCAACGCGGCCTTTTTACTGACCCCGGAGATGCAGGCTGCGGGCATTAGCTACGAGGAGCGCGTCGCGCCGAATTTGATGTGTTACATCGACGCCGAACAGATGGAGCGGGCGCTGGTCAATCTGATGAAGAACGCCGTCCAAGCCATGCGCGATGGCGGGCATTTGACGGTGCGGGCCACGGCCGAAGGCGAGGGGGTCGTCGTCGAGGTGGCTGACGATGGCCCGGGTATGTCGGAAGAGGTGCAGGCTCGCCTTTTCGAGCCTTTCTTTACGACCAAAGAGAAGGGTTCGGGTTTGGGGATGGCGCTGGTGGCACGGGCGGTTGAGGAAAACCGCGGCTGGATCGAGATAGACAGTCGGCAAGGTGTGGGCACGGTGTGCCGCATGCGCCTGCCGCAGTCCAAAGATGGGGTATCATGGGCAGGATTCTGATTATCGACGACAACCAAAGTCTTGGCGACGGGCTGGTGCTCAGCTTGAACAAAATGGGGCATCAAGCCGTTGCCGCAGGGAGCGGCCGCGAAGGTTTGGCGCGGATGCAGGGCGAGCCTTTTGACTTGGTCATTACCGACTACCGCATGGAGGAGATGGACGGCTTGGCGGTGATGGAGGCGGTACAGCGCCAAGCACCAGACACCGACGTGATGATGATGACAGCCTACGACACCCGGGAGTTGGCCGTAGAGGCGATGGAGCGGGGGGCGATCGACTTTATCGTCAAACCCTTCCTGCCCGATGAACTGTGGCTGAAGGTCAATAAGCGGCTTGACTATCGGACCAAGCTGCGGGAAGCCCAAACCAAATTGCGGGAAGCCCAAACCCTCCGCCGAGAAGCCGAGGCCAAGTTGCAGGACTGGGAGCACTTATTCGAGCAGAACCGCTACCTGCGTGAAGAGATCGACAGCCGCTACAACTTCGGCGAGATCGTCGGCCAGTCTCCGCAGATCAAGGCTGTGCGCGAGCGAGTGCACAAGGTGGCGTCGTCATCGTCGTCGGTGCTCATCTATGGGGAAAGCGGCACCGGCAAGGAGTTGGTCGCCCGCGCCATCCACTACCAGAGCAGCCGTAGCAAAGGCCCGTTCGTCAAGGTCAACTGTGGTGCACTGCCGACTGGGTTGGTTGAAAGCGAGTTGTTTGGGCACGAGCGAGGGGCTTTTACCAGCGCGGTGCGGAGCAAGAAGGGAAAGTTTGAATTGGCCGAGGGAGGGACAATCTTTTTAGACGAGATCGGCGATGTACCTTTGGAGATCCAAGTTCGACTGTTGCGGGTGTTGCAGGAAAAGCAGTTTGACCGCGTGGGGGGCGAGCAGACGCTCGACGTAGATGCGCGGGTGGTGGTGGCCACCAACCGACCGCTCAAGCGCATGGTCGAAGAGGGCACCTTCCGCGAGGATCTCTTCTATCGGCTGGAGGTCATCCCTCTCACCTTGCCGCCGTTGCGGGAACGGCGAGAGGACATCGAGTTGTTGGTGAAACACTTTACGCAAAAAAAATGTGGGGAAATGAACATCCCACCCAAGCGTCTAACCGAAGAAGCCCTAGCCGGCTTGAAAAGTTACCCTTGGCCGGGCAATGTGCGCGAGCTGGAAAACATTATCGAGCGCACGATGGTGTTAGTTGACGGCGAGGAAATCGGCTACCACGATCTGCCGCTGACCTTTGACGAGGAAATGGCTGACGAGGGGGTGCCCAACGAGGGGGCCACTGACGACGGTGAACTACTACTCAACGAACGCCTCGACGCGGTGGAGCGCGACTTAATCGCTCGGGCGATGGAGGAAGCAGATCACGTCAAGACCAAGGCGGCTTCGCTTTTGGGGATTAAGACTAGTGCCCTGTACTACAAGCTCGACAAATACGGTCTAGATTAGCGATGAAAAGCTCATACGTTCTTTTGTTAGTCTTGGGATTTGCGCTGCCCGAATCCGCGCGTGGAGATTCGGTAAGTCTGGGCGACCTAAAGACCCAATACCGCGCCTTGGAAAGCCAACGCGATTCCCTCGCTGGCCAGCGCTTGCGGGTTGTGGCCGAAGCTGAAGCACTGTCGGCTCGCATCGACAGCCTGAAGCTGAGTGCAGCGTCCGCAGCACTGCAGGAAGCTCTGCGCTCCTCGCTTAGGTTGGTGCATCACATGGTTGAGATCGAGTGGAAGTTGGTGGCTTTAGAGGCGCAGCAGGATAGTTTGGCCGAGCGCTTGTGCCTCGCCTATGACTGGGAAATCGGCGTGCTCATCCAGAAGTTGGCCGAGCAACCAGATCAAGGCCTGTCGGTCCAACTCACGCTCTATCAGGAGGCGCGGGAACAGCTCGGGGTCGGGATCCACAGCGCAAACCTGCACTACAGCGAGCAGATGAAGATTGAGGCAGATGACGGGCCGGACGAGATCCAGCAAAAGCAAGAGTTATTGGAGGATATCGCCGACCGCCTCAAGGCCGAATGGAGCGCCAACGCCGACCTGCTGCGTCGCTTAGAGGCCGAGTACCGGCTGTGCGCTAGGGCGGAGCAGGCGCGGGCCAAAGCGCAGGGGTCCGAAGAGCGGGTTTTGGTGAGGGGGGAACAGCCACAGGAGCAAGTGCGGCTTCTCAGGCAAGACGAGTCCTTGGCCGAATTTGATCTCGAATCGTCGATTGCCGAAGTCGCACTGAAAATTCACAAGCTGAAGGCCCGCCAACAGGAAATCCTGCAGCTACAGGCCGTGGTCGAAGAACGCGCCGAGGCGTTCCGGCGCTACTTGCGCAGCATGTTAGAGGGTGAGGAATAGTCCGCACCGGATGGGATGTAGGGATTTGCAGGGTGAGGAGCCTCACTCACCCGCGTGCAATCCTCGGCTGACTTCCACTACATTGTCTCGCGTCGCGCCAAAGGCGCATTTGAGCCGTTGATAAGCTGCCCACGGGTCTGTCTGGTGGCCGCAAGTAAAGAGGTCGAGAGCGGCATAACCGCGCTCGGGCCACGTGTGGATGGCCAAGTGGCTCTCCTGGACGATGAGCACGCCGGTGACCCCTCCCGGAGTGAAACGATGGAATGCAGTGCCCAAGACGCGGGTGCCGGCCGCTTTGGCGGCGGTCTGCAGCTGGGCTGAGATATAATCTGGGTCGTCGAGCCGCTCGCGGTCGCAGCCGTAGAGATCGACGAGCAGATGGCGGCCTATGGCCTGCATTGAAACGCGCCTGAGCGTGGGTACAGAGACTTGTAAGCTGCAACTAGGCCCTCAGACATATTCGACGATGTCGGTGGGCAGGCACTTGAGGTCCCGGCATATATTGGACAGAGTGTACGGGTCCATGCCCTCTGTGCCTTGGTCGATGGCCTTTTTGATGTGCTGATAGGTGGTCAGGTTGATTTCTGGTTTGCGCTCTTCGAGCATCTGTTCGATCGCTTCTTTCTTAAAGCGGATCATGCGACCTCCTCGCTTGCGGGTGGGTAAGTAAGTAAGGCCACGCGGCGGCTGCCGTCAAAGTAGGGGGAGGTTTCAAACCGCCCCCTACTATTCGTAGCGCAGGGCGTCTATGGGGTTGAGGAGGGCGGCTTGGTAGGCTGGGTAGATGCCGAAACCAATGCCGACCGCGGCCGAAACCCCAAAGGCGAGGGCAATCGTCCAGGGCTGAACGATGGTGCGCCAGCCCGCGTACAAAGTGATCGCTTCCGGGATGGCGTAGCCCAGCACGACCCCAATCAGGCCGCCGATTAGGCTGACCAACAGCGATTCGACCAAAAACTGCGCGAGGATGTCGCGCTGCCGCGCGCCCACGGCGAGGCGGAGGCCGATTTCGCGCGTGCGCTCAAGCACTGAGGCTAACATGATATTCATGATGCCGATGCCCCCGACCAACAGGGAGATGCCGGCGATGCAGCCCATGACGATGTTGAAGATCTGCTGCGTTTTCTGGCTCTGGCGCAACAGCTCTTCGGGAATGGCGATCTTGAAGTCCTCAACGCCGCGATGCCGCCGGTTGAGGATGGTGCGGACGATGGCCGCGGCCTCTGGCAATTGGTCGGAGTTGGGGATCTTGACGGTGATTTGGGTCAGCTCGGACTCACCCGCCTCTCGATGGAAGCGGTTGAGCAGGGCCGTCAGCGGGACGTAGATGTCCTCGTCGGTGTTGCGCACTTCGAGCACGCCGCCGATTTTGCCGCCGGCCGCGCCCTTGTCTTCGAGCACGCCGATGACCGTAAACCACTGATTGCGGATTTTGACCCGGCCGCCCAAGGGATTGTCAAAAAAGAACAGCGCCCGCTTGGCGTCTGCACCCAACACGCAGACGCGCTTGGCGGTGTTCAGGTCCTCGGCAGA
>JAPOYQ010000232.1 GCA_026706505.1 Gemmatimonadota bacterium | reverse complement strand
GTGAAGGCCGACGGCTTCCCCACCTATCACCTCGCCGTGGTGGTGGACGATCACTTGATGCGAATCAGCCATGTGATTCGGGGGGAGGAGTGGATCACCTCCACTCCCAAGCACCTCATGCTGTACGAGGCTTTTGGCTGGACGCCGCCGACGTATATGCACCTGCCGTTGCTACTCAATCCCGACGGCTCGAAGATGTCGAAGCGGCGGAATCCGACTTCGGTGGAGTACTATCGCCGCGCTGGCTATGTGCCGCAGGCTCTACTCAATTACTTGGCGCTGATGGCTCACCCGCCGATTGGGGACGAAAAGTTCACCTCGACGCAATTAGCAGAGCATTTCGATCCGGCGAAGATCAATTTGGGCGGCTCCATTTTTGACATAGACAAGCTGGGCTGGCTCAATGGACGCTATCTGCGCGAAGATCGGACGCCGGAAGCCCTGCTGGAGGAGCTAAAGGGCTGGCTGCTCAACGACGAATACGTCGGGCAGATGCTGCCGTTTATGCAGCAGCGGCTTGAGACGCTGGGAGATTTTGTGCCACGCGTGGCGTTTTTCTTTGCCCGGCAGGTGGAGCCAAAGGCCGAGGATTTGGTACCGAAAAAGCGGGAGGCCGCCGAGGTGGCGCGGATGTTGCAAACAGCCGTGTGGGCTTTGGACGAGGTGGTGGAGTGGGACAAAGACGGCGTGGCCGAGGCCGTGCGCCGGGTGGCCGCGCATTGGGAGTGGCCGGTCCGCGACGTGACCGTACCGCTCATTGTCGCGCTGACTGGCGAGCGGGTGGGGCCGCCGCTTTTTGAATCCGCCGCGCTCTTGGGACCAGAATTGACTAGGATGCGGATGTTGGACGCCATGAAGGCGTTGGGTGGGCTGTCGAAGAAACAGGCGAGTCGGCTGGAGAAGGACTGGAGGCGGTGTGACGGATTGTGTGGATTGCTGTGTAGCGTGGTCTCCACCACAATGTGTATTGGCTAGCGACGATCGAGCCGGACCGGTGCTTGGTCGCCTTCGAGGATGCGGTAGTACTGATCCATTTCGAGGTCAGTAAACAGTTGCCGCGCACCCGTGGCCGGCCAGGTAACTTCGACGGCTTTGATGGCTGTGGCTTGTCCTAGACCGATCTCCTGTTGCAGACTTGAACCGCCGAAGCTGGCCCTCGTGCCGACGGTGGCGTAGATGTTCCTCGTTCCCTCCGCAGTTGCGACTTGGATCCTAATGCGCGCTCCCAAGGCGGCGCGATTGGATTGTACCCCTTCCAACAAGAGCGTGATCCAGTGGTTGCCGTGCCCGGGGTTTTCAAAGAGGACATTCTGAAACACGTCTCCGGTATAGGCCCCGCCCAGGACCGCATAGATATCTTGGTCGCCGTCGTTGTCGTAGTCGCCAAAGGCCACGCCGTGCCCCTTTTGCAGATGGCCGAAGCCGCCGGAGGTGGTAACGTCTTCGAAGAAGCTACCGCCGGCATTGCGGAACATGCGGTTGGGCATGACCGAGCGAAGCGAAGGCGATCCCGTGCCGACGTAAAAATCCAGCCAGCCGTCGTTGTCGAGATCGCCGAAATCGCAACCCATCGTATAGAGCACCTTGTCAACGCCTGCCTCCGCGCTGAGCTCGGCAAAAGTCCCGTCGCCGTTGTTGCGGTATAGGCGAGGACGCTCGGCCTCGGTAGCCAGCCCTAGATAGTCGGCGGCCACATCGCCGGCGCTGGCCTCGTAATGGTATCCCGAGACGAAAATATCCAGCCAGCCGTCGTTGTCGTAATCCCAGAACCAAGCCGGGAAGCTGCCTAGCGGTTCGGTAACGCCTGCTTCCTTGCTCTTGTCGGTAAAGGTCCATCCGCCGAACTCGTTGGGCCCATCGTTGACGAAGAGGAAATTGGTGCCGGTGAGCCGCGAGACGTACAGGTCAATTAGGCCGTCGTTGTCGTAATCGCCCCAGGCGGCCCCTTTTACATAGCCGACGACGGCGACTCCGGTTGCCTCGGCTACCTCGGCAAACTGCAAATCCTCTGCCCGTCCGTTGCTGTGGAAAAGTTCACACCGATGGATCCGGCCTCCGTACGACTCGTTGCCAACGAAAAGGTCCAGCCAACCGTCGCTGTCGTAGTCGCCCCAAGCGGCTGTCTGCGTCGGGTGGAAGGTGAGCAGGCCGACCTGCTCGGTGACGTCGGCAAAGGTCCCGTTGCCGTTATTGTGCAATAGCGAGTTGGGATGCAGGCCGTCGTCTTCCCACCAGCCCCCGCGCAAAACCAATACGTCTGCATAGCCGTTGTTGTCGTAGTCGGCGTGGACAATTTGCAATCCACCGACGATCCCGGTCAGGCCGGCCGCTGCGGTTCGTTCTGCAAAGGTTCCATTGCCGAGGTTGGCAAAATAGCGGAGTTGGTCGCTGAGGCCCCAGGACGAAGCGATGATATCCAGATGGCCATCGCCGTCGAAGTCGTCCATGATGCTGCCGCCGGCCATGGAGACCAAATCCAGGCCCAGCGCCGGTGCCACATCGGCGAAGCGCTTGATATCGTAGTCAGAGACAAAAACCTCGGGCGGGACGAGCCATTGCGCTGGTACTTGTTCGGGATACATGCCCAAGGTCATATAGGCGATGTTCAAAAGCCAGCGGACGGTGAGGTCGTCTGGGTGATCCTCTAAATACGCGGTGAATTCCGCCAGTGCCGCCCGCGACCCCCGCTCAATGGTGTGGACTCCGTCGGCGCTAATCGGCAAAAGACACGAGGCCGTTGCGTGCCGAGCGAGACAGTTTTCCTGCTCCCCAAGGCGCATATAGGACAGTCCTAGCAGGACGCGCACGTCCGGGGTCAGTTTGAGATCGACTTGTTGGAACTGTGGCTGGAGTTTTTCGAACTTGTCAATGGCGGCTTGGCTCTGGCCGTCGCGCAACAGCTCCCGCGCCAGATAGGCACTAGCGCGCAGGCGGCTAGCGGTATCGGGCGGCTGTGGCAAGGTCTTGAGGTGTTCTACTCGCGCCGCGTTGATATAGGTGTTAATGGCGGGGTTCAAATTCTGCGCGATCTCCGCCAAGCGGGCGGCCATGCGCTTCGTACCAGAGGCCTGATAGGGCACTGGCGGCTCTGGGGCGCAAGACAGTGCGACGAGAGCCACGCCCAGTATAGACCGCATGTTACGGTCCTCCGCGCAGCCGCTTGAAGTGCGCCAGCGCCTGCACAGCGCGCAGTGAGTCGCCGAGCGCCCGGTAGGCCAAGGCCAAGCCGTAATGGGCGCGGGCATAGCTCGAATCTGCCGCTAGGACCGTGCGAAAGTGGCCCAATGCCTCCTCGGCTGCCCCTTCGCGCAGCGCCACTCCCCCGAGGCCGTGGTAGGCGTCTGCGTATCCTTCCCGGTGATCGAGCGCCGTGGTGAATGCCTTGCGGGCTTGTGCTAGTTCCCCTTTGGCAAAATGGGCATTACCGAGGTTGTACCAAGCGAGAGCGTACTCTTCGTCCAGCGCCAGCGCTTGGCGGAAGGCGGCGATAGCCTCGTCCAAGCGGTCGAGACGGGCGTAGGCATTGCCTAGATTGTGCCAAGCCGGCGCATGGGAGGGGTTGATCGTCAGCGCGCGCTGGAAGGATGTTGCTGCTTCGCTTGCCACGCCCAGTCTCGCATAGATCCGGCCTAGTTCAAAGAGCGCCATCGCATCGTGTGGGTTGCCGTCCAGTACTGTTTGCCACCGAAGAATGTCCCCAGAGTACGCGTCAATGCGATTGAAGGCGCGCAGGGCCGCATCGCTTTCCTTGGCCTTGCCCTGTTTCTGGTAGGTCTGGGATAGGTTGTAGTAGGCTTGTGGGTAGAGCATATCGAGGTGAATGGCGCGGCGCAGGGCTTGGACTGCCGGCTCGTATTGCCCCAACTTGGTGTGGGCTACCCCGAGCCAGTTAAATGCCGCCGCGGCCGTCGAATCCGCGGCAATGGCCGCCTCAAAGCTCGCTGCGGCCTCCTCGTACCTCCCTAGGCGGAGGTGTGCCCGTCCCAAGCCGATTCGGGGGGCGACCGCTGTTGGTTGCAAGGTCACGGCTCGCTCGAGGAGCGCGGCGGCTTTTTCGCACTGCCCCAGCTTGAGGCAGTACACATCGCCCAGCGCGGTGTACGCTAGGATGTATTTAGAGTCGCTGGCAATGGCCTTTTCCATGGCCGCTGCCGCCTCTTGATACGCGCCTTCTTGGCCGAAGGCCGCGCCGATATTGTAGTGCGAGGGAGCGTGGTCCGGTTCGCTTAAAAGCGCCTGCTGGTAGGCTTGGCGGGATTCCGCAAAGCGCTGCTGACGCAGATAGACGGCCCCCAGTCCCCGGTGCGCGTCCGCACAATCGGCACATCCCTGCACGGCCCGTTGGTATGCTTCTGCTGCTCGATCTAATTCGCCTCCCCTGAACAGGATGTTGCCGATTCCCACTTGCGCTCCGGTGTGGGTAGAATCCAGCGCTTGGGCTAGGCGAAAGGACTGTAGGGCCTCGGGGTAGCGGGCCTGTTCGTGGTACACTTGACCGAGCTCGTAATGGGCTTCGGCGTCCGTCGGGTCTTCCGCGATCTGGCGCTGGTAGCGGACCTCCCGCTCGTCTAGGGTCTCTTCGGTGAGTGTACACCCGTTGAGCAGGGCTAGCAGGCAGACAACGGCCCAGTGGTGCGCTCGGGTTCTTTTCCACTGGTTGTGCATACTCAGCCGGAAGGAGAAGGTTCTTCCACTTGGTGGATCTGGTCGATGGGCACTTGTACGAGCGTCTGCACGATCCCGCTGGGCCAGCGGATCTGGACGCGATCCACCTGTTCGCGCTGGCCCAAGCCGAAGTACACCCGCAGATCGTTTTGCGAAAGATAGCTGCTGCCGCTGCGCACCTCCTCGACCTGCACTAAATCGCCGCTTACCACCCGGATCACCGCCCCAATCCCATCCCGATTGCTGACCCGGCCGACGGTTTTAAAGGCGATCCAGTGGTTGCGTTGGCCGCCGTCGTTGCGCAGCAAAAACGCCCGCTGGTTGTTGTTGGAGACAAAAGCATCCAGATCGCCGTCGTTGTCGTAGTCGGCAAACGCCGCACCCCGTCCGACTCCGCCCAAGGCCGTAGTTGGCACGAGCGCAAACTGTCCAGCCCCGTCGTTGGCAAAGAGTTGGTCCGGCTGCGGATAGGACGCAGCTTGGTCGAACGCTTGCACTTCTGGATGGACGTGGCCATTGGCCAGATAAAGGTCTAAGTCGCCGTCGTTGTCGTAGTCGAAAAAATCCGTGCCAAATGTCAAAGTCGCAAGCGTAGGCTCACCCAGCCCCGACGGAAAGCTCAGGTCGGCAAATGTGCCGTCGCTATCGTTGCGATAGAAGCGGCAGCTTTCCCACTGGAAATTGCAGACCACGAGGTCTAGGTCGCCATCCCGGTCGCAGTCGCCAAAGTCCGTGCCCATGCCGGCCTCGGGGCGAGCGCTCTCGCTGAGGGCTACCCCCGCGCTCAAGCCCACTTCGGCGAACCGCGTTGCACCGTCGTTGCGGAAGAGGAAATTGGCCTTCATGTCGTTGGCCACATATAGGTCCGCGTCGCCATCGCCGTCATAGTCGCCAAAGACGACGCCCAACTGGCGACCTGCTTCGCTGTACACGCCGGCCGGCCGGGTAATATCGGCGAACTTCCCACCCCGGTCGTTGCGGAAGAGGGCACCGGATTCTCCTTTGTACTGGGTGGGGGCGCAATAGACCGGGACCGCTCCTTGGTGACACCCTTCGTCGTACGCAAGGTCAACGAAGACGTTGTTAGCTACATAGAGGTCTAGATCGCCGTCGTTGTCGATGTCGGCAAATGCCGCGCTAGTACTCAGACGGGGATCGCCGATCCCGGCGTCGGCCGTCTGATCGGCAAAGGTTCCGTCGCCTTGATTGCGATACAGGACGTTGGGGCCGAAGTTGGTCACGTACAGATCTACGTGCCCGTCGTTGTCGATGTCCCCGACGCAGGTACCCATGCCATAGCCCGGGTGCCCCGTCCGCGTTTGCGCTGTCACATCCGCAAAGGTTCCGTCGCCTTGGTTGCGATAGAACGCGTTGGTGGGAAGGTCCTCGGCGACAAAACCCGGCAGCGGCGCGCTGTTGACTGCATAGAGGTCTTGGTCGCCGTCGTTGTCGTAGTCGAGGAAGGCCGCGCCCGACCCATAGGTTTCCACATAGTAGTAGCGCCCGCTCGCCCCATTCTGATGGTGGAATTCAATGCCCGCCTCCTGTGCCACCTCTGCAAATAGTAGTTCGATCTCCGGGTCTGCTGGCCCGCATCCCGCGCTGCCTACAACGAGTAGTACCCACAAAGATAAAACCGCAGTCACGGACTAGTAGGGAGCGTTGGGGTGAGCATGGGCAACCACGAGGGTTGCCCCTACGAATGCGCTGGCAAACAAACAGGTAGGGGCAACCTTTATGGTTGCCCAACATACAAGGGGTGATGTCATGGGCTAGCGGAGCTGGCGTCTAGTCTGCCCAACTGATCTTCAAATACCACAACCCTATCGGCGTA
>JAPOYQ010000111.1 GCA_026706505.1 Gemmatimonadota bacterium | reverse complement strand
CGCGGTAAAATGCCCCCACGTAGTGCTCGATACACGTAGTCTTGAAGCGAATCCAGTCGAAGAGCGCGGGATCCTGTAAGAGCAAATCCACCGCGTCAAAAGGCCCGGTCTGCGCCTCGATAAAACCGCGCATCACGTCCGGACTCAATGCGCTCAGGCGGACCCGCAGGCGCTCGGCCGCTTCCTGCATGGCAGCGAAATCGCAACCCAATTCCCGAGCCTTGTTCTCGCAGTGGCGACAGAAACACCCGAATACGTCACTGCGGTGTCCCGGCTCGATTTCGTAGCCGTATTCGGGGCCGTCGAGTACAAAACCGCCAGTATCGGGATATTGGGCAAAGGTATCCCGGGTGCGCGCCAAGCCGTAGCGCACCTGCTCGGGATTGTTCAAACACGAACCCGACTCAAACCAGCCAAACTGTCCCCAATCGTGGAAGTAGATGGCAAATCCCTTGTCGGCCGCGGCTTTCACTGCATCGCCGAAAATGCGACTCGACGCTTCTAGGTCGGTGGGCAGTTCGGGCGGTTGTTTTTCACAGTCTCGGTAAAAATCCACATTGGGGGCAAAGGAAGGGCCCTGGGTCTCACCTTGCCGCAAGATCAAATCGCCCAGCACCAATTCCCTGATGCCCCCGTCCCACAGGCGCTCGATAATGTAGTTCGCGCCGTCGTTTTCAAATGCCTGAATCTGTCCCATGAACATCACGGGTCGCATGAGCTATCCTCCTTTGTCGCGGTCGAATAGATCTAGTCCGTTCACTTTCCCTCTAAGGCGAGGTATTTGTCGAAATCGCGTCGTGCCCTGTCGAGATATGGATGGTCTCCGGCTTGGTAGCATTTGACGCGTGCTTCGAGCAAATCGCGCTTCCAAGGCACGTGCGGTTCCAACTCGTTGAGCACCTCTATGCAGTTCTGTGGAAAATTGAGCTCATAGCCCAGATTCAACAACGCGTTCAGCCGCGTCTCCCGCGCGTAATCCATGACAAATGGAGAACGCAACGTCGCGTATAATCGCTCGGCATGAGCCGCATTCCGACCACCGAGGTCCACCGCTAGCGCCAACCCGCGCTGCATCAGTGCCGGCCAAGCCCAAGGATCGCGGCCGTACCCCGCAAAAGCGGACTCCAAGGCGGCGACTGCTTCCGGTATCCGTCCCTGGCGCGTGCGCAAAATGGCCAAGACCACATCCGCTTCAACAGACTGGAGGTCGCGCAACTGCTCGATGTACTGGGCGGCTTCCTCGCGCTGGTTGACCGCCATCATGTAGGCCACAGCCGACACTTCGTGCAGCCCTCGCGGCGGGCGCGGCTGACTTTGCCACCAAGCCAGCCCATTGCGCGACCGCGCCTCCCACCAAGCCGCTAAGGCTCTCAGGCGATATCGCTGGTTCATCGTCAAATCCGGGTACCGGTTCGGGCGAATCTGTTCCCCTTGGCCAATTAGAAAGGTGAGACGCTGGTCTGCAACCCATTCCCAGTCCACGTCCCCACCCGTCACGCGGGGCCGATCTTCTCCTCGGTCACGCGCCAATTTTTCCACCGTCTCGATATTGAAATGCCTCCCCAACCCCAGATGGCGGGCAAAGGCGTACTCCACCAAGGTGCGATCATCCGTATTCAACGCCTGCTCGCGCGCCAATTCGCGCGCCACTGTAGGACCGGCCACGTAGTGGGCGAGGAAGCCTTCGAGGTCCGCAGTGCGCCAGACCGCGGCCAGCGCACTGCGGTAGGGCTCCTCGGCGATCCGAGCGCGCAGTCTGGGAACATCGTACGACACCGGCCCGGCAGACGACAGCAGCAACAAATCTCCGCGCTGGGTCTGCCAAGTTTCCACGTGCGCGAAAACCGAACTCAGGGTAGCGTAAATAGTGCGAATGGTTTGCTCATCCACCTCGTACATTTGCACCCACTGCGCGAACAGACCGCCGTCGCGCAGCAGCGGGAAGACTCCCTCGTAGAATTCACGCGTGTACAGGCTGGCAACCCCCGCCCGATAGGGATTGGAAGGCTCGGAGAAGATGAGGTCGTAGGATTGCCGGGTGGTCAGAACGACCTCCCGCCCATCGCCGACCACCGTGTGCACCTTGGGATGGCCGACGGCGTTCACATTGACCGGCCCAAAGGCGCTGGCCGCTTCGACCACAGCCGCCTCCAACTCCACCACATCGACGCGCTCCATTGCGTCGATAGCAGCTAACCAGCCGGCCGTAGATCCGGTCCCCAGTCCAATGACTAGGGCATTGCGTGGCTGTGGATGCAGAATAGCTCCGATCATCCCGCTCATGATCTGGGTGGAGGCGTCCCCCACCGCAGATCCCTCGCTTTTGCCGTTCAAAAAGAGCACTGGACCCCGATCGGACACGCGAATGGCCACCGAGCTTTCAATCCCTTCCCGCTCCCAGCGCACGGCGCGCCGCTGCCCTTGCATCCATCCCCGTATCTCATTGTCACTCAAATTGGCCAGCATTTTCAGCCCTGCTCCAATCGGAGTGTGCCGCCATGCCGCGGTGGGCCCGGTCGCCAACAATAAGGACGCGGCGACCACGGCCAAGACGACAGCCAGCCCCGACTGCAAGCCAATCCATTTTGTGCTTTCCCCCTCCCGTCCATCTCTCGCCCACGCAAACGCAGCAATACCGCCTCCCAAAACCGCGAGCAGCACTACCACGAGTTGCCACGCGCCCGGCGCGGAAAGCCACGGCAGCAAGGCGAAGCCGCCGAGCAAGGCACCCAGAATAGCACCCAGTGTGTTCCAGGCATAGGTCCAGCCCACGTCGAGCCCGAGCTGGCGCGCGCCGGGACCCAGCAGTGCAATGAGGAGTGGGAACTGGTACCCCGCAACAATAGCCGTGGGAAGCACCACAATGCCCACTACTACGGACCACGAGAGCACCAATCCGCCAAAACCCAGCGCCCCCCACTCGCGCAGGCCGCCCGCCAGCACAGCTAATTGATCGCCTAGCGCAAAGGGAATGGCGACACACAGCGCTTCCAAAATGCACGTCAGCGCCAGCCCAGAGAGCGCAGGGGTCCGCTTGCGCCCCCACAACGCATAGGCGGTCCCCCCCAAGCCAATGCCCAGCAGCGCCACGGCTAGGATGAGACCAAAAGTATAGGTGGTGCCCCCGAGCAGCGGTGCCAGCATCCGGTACCAGACCAGTTCCATGAGCAGAAAGGCCATCCCGGCCACCGCAGCAGTCGCAAAAATCAGCAGCCGCACATAACTGGAGCGCCGCCCCTCTCTATCTACCGCTGGCGCAACAGACACCTGTTTGTCAAAGACGGTTGAGTAAGCGCGCGCAATCCAGAGGGCACCGCCGCCGACAACGGCGTTTAGCACAGCAGCGGCCCACAGGGTCGCATCAGCCCCTAGGCGTTCCAACAGCACGAAAGTGGCCAGCAAAGCCCCGGTCACAGCGCCGAGCGTGTTGATTCCATACAGCACGGCGACCCGGCGTCTCCCAGCATCCTCGTCGCCCCCGACAGCTCGGGCCGCGGCGGGTAGGGTTCCGCCCATGAGAAAGGTCGGAACGGCCAGCGCACACGCAGTTAGCCCGAGCTGCACCAGCGTGGCCACGACTGGCCCCAGCGACAGGACTCCGCCCAAGGCGACGTAAAACTCGCGCGCCATCCACACCAGCAGTGGAGTGAAGGCAGCCGAGGCCGCAATGAACAGTTCGAGATAGGCGTATAGGGCTAACGGCCGCGAGTTGCGGTCAACGCGCCGCCCGAACCAGAACCCGCCCGCGCCGAGCCCCCCCAGAAAGACGGACAGCACCGCGGCCGAGGCCAGCGTAGAAGCACCAAAGACAAAGCGGAATTCGCGCAGCCAGACCATCTGGTAGATCAGGGCGCACATCCCCGACCCAAACAATAAGCCGGCGACCACAATCACGTGTCGCAACATGTGTAACCTATCCTGTCTTGGCTGGTCGCGGATTCGGACCGGTGCTCCCAGTCGGCGCTCCTCGAAAGCCATGCCGACCGGCTCCGCTCAGAGGATGTTTGACAGTCAAACAATGTAAATATATGATTCCGTCCGAGTGTACTCCCTGCCGATACAGGAGGTGCAAAATGGCCCCTGCCAAAACCTTCACCCTAGCCAATAAGGGCATCCCCAAAACCGCTATTGTCCTGCCCGATGGCGCCGGAGAAGTACTCCGCGGAGCGGCCATGGATCTGCAGGCCATTCTCGAAAAAATCATTGGTACAGCTCCTCCGCTGAAACCGGATGACGGCAAACCCGCCCCCCGGGGCAACACCGCTCTCCACGTGGGAGCCACTGCATGCGCCCAATCCCTAGGGCTAGACGCCGGAGATACAGGAGTCGAAGGCTACCGCCTGATCACCTCTGGCAGAGACCTCTTCATTCTGGGCGGCAGCGACAGCGGCACGGGCTACGGCGTGTACGGGCTCTTGGAGGACCACCTCGGCGTCCGCTTTTTCATGCCCGGAGAACTCTTCGCGGACATCCCCGTGCAAACCACCCTGCGGCTGGCCCCGATAAACGAGGAAAAGCGGCCCCATTTTCTCCACCGCGAATTCAGCGGCATCTCCGGTCTGGAAGGAGCGCAATGGGAGCGCCGCAACCGGATCAGCTACCGTCGGCCGCAATTGCCCTACGCCGGCTTTCACCACGCCCTCTACAGCATCTTTCCGGTCGCTCGCTACGGCAAGAGCCATCCCGAGTACTACGCCCTCATCGACGGGCAGCGCCTCATTCCCGCCAGCGACGCCGAAAGCAATGCCCGCTTTGGCCAGCCCTGCACCAGCAATCCCGCGGTCATCGACCTTACCATCCAGGCCGTGCGCCGCTACTTCGATGCCAATCCCGAGGCCCACTGCTTCTCTTTGGGCATGAACGACAACGCGGATTTTTGCCAGTGCGAGAACTGCCGGGCACTCGATGTGCCCGGTCTGGTCTTTCGCAATCGTCCGGTCTACTCCGACCGGTGGTTCACCTACATCAACACCGTGGCCCGGGCGCTGCAGGAATCCCACCCAGGAAAGTTCGTCGGCTGCCTAGCCTACATCAACGTGGAATCGCCTCCCCAAACCATCGATCATCTGGAGCCCAACGTCGCCATCTTTCTCACCCAGGACACGGCCCAGCACTTCGACCCCGAATACCGCGACAAGGACCGCGCATTCATCCGCACCTGGAGCCAGCAATGCGACCACGTCTGCAAGTACGACTACTATGGCCTAGGCTGGGTGCTGCCCCGTTTCTTCCCCCACCTGCTGGCCGACGACATCAAATTCCAGTACCGCACCGGCATCAAGGGCTTCTACGCCGAAGCCTATCCTCACTGGCCCGGCTTCGGCCCCCACATCTGGCTGGCCTCCAAGCTCTGGTGGGACTCAGACCAAGATGTGGATGCGCTCCTAGACGAATTTTTTCGCCGGCTCTTCCACAAGGCGGCCGGCGAAGTCCGCGCCTTCTACGACCGCCTCGCAGCCATCTGGCAACGCCCTCGGCAGGGTCGCTGGTTCCAGGGGCTGAGCGGCCTCCACGACCAGGTCTCTTGCTTCACTGCAGACGACGTCAACGACTTAGAGGCCATCCTCGCTCGCGCCCGCAGAGCCTCGCGGGATCCGCTCGTACGCCTGAGAATCAGCTACATCTGCCGCTGGTTCGCTTTTCCCGCCACCCTCATCCGGGGCTGGCATATCGCCGACGAAATACTAGCCATGTCCCCCGGACCAGAAGCCCGCCACAAGGCCGCCGCGCTCGCCAAACTCAAGTCCCGCCTCAAAAGGGCCTACCGCCAGGCCATTCTGGAAGACCGCTGGATGCCCAAGACCGCCTACTTCAACGACGGCAGGTACCAGGCCCGCGTGGCAGATCCCTGGAACGAGAAAATTGATCGGGCCGTGGCCCACGCCCACTAGGGCTAGACATCAAACCTGTCTGATGTAGATCCGCCGCCGATGCAGCCCCCGATCGAGCCGCCACGTCCTGATGCTAGCGTCGTCAATGTGCATGGTAATGTCGTAGAACCCCATCCGCGAGGGTTCCCACGCATGAGACCAGAGCGTCCAGGTATCGTTGGTCTCCTGCGCGTAGGGCATGTTGACTGGAACGGGATCTCGGTCCTGACCAAACCGAATCATCAATTTGTCGGTCGGCCGCTCGCCCCCCCACATCAGACCGACCACCCGATAGACGATCCGCTCGGCGACACGCCATTTTTCAACGCGGATGGGCAGAGCCGCCTGGTCGATCAGCGCGAGGTCAAAGTCTCTGGCGAGCTTGGGGGTACCCTGCTGATTGATTCGACTGGCAAATTCCAGCATCTGACTCGTCGCCATTTCGCCGTCGTCGACCAAAACAATCTCATTGACCCATTTGATGTCCACGCAACTAAACCACCGGGGCACGACTAGGCGCACGGGGAAACCGTGATCGCGCGGCAGCGGTTCGCCATTCATCTCGGTGGCTAAAAAGGCACCGTATTTCTCAAGCTCTGCAAAGGTAAAAACCCAACTCGCCCCCGGAATC
>JAPOYQ010000490.1 GCA_026706505.1 Gemmatimonadota bacterium | reverse complement strand
AGCTTAAGCCTGAATGAGATTGAACAAGCCAACCAGTTCCAGTACCTAATTCAGGGAGGATTTGTTATAGGAGGTATTGGTGATGTGGAAGAGTCTTTTTACCAAGCATTAATGACCGGAGGCTTGATGGAGGGGCAAGACTTTTGGTCGGAGGTACTGGCAGAGGACCATCCCATTTACAGTGCTTTCTTTGAAAAAATAAGTATTAGTCCCCGACCATTCTTGAGACCTACTAATCCGAACCCGTCTATAATCCCTGTACATTACATTAATCGCCTAGAAGGACATTTTATAAAGGGTCAGCTCGTCTGTGTAAATCCCTTGATGTCTTCGCGTTGGGATGATGAAGACGAGTTGATGCTCGCCGTCAATGTAGTGGCCTATGCTTTGACCCAAGAAGGTTCCTTGGCTCAGCGCCTGACCCAGGACTTGGTGGCTAAGCGCGACGATCAATGAAGAGATAGTATAAAAATACCTAGCGAATTAACCCAAGAGGTTTCCCATCATGCCCGAGCAGCTCATGCTCATTATAGACGGCCATCTCGACTTGGCCTTCAACGCCCTGCACCACCGCCGCGACCTCACCCAAGACATCCACGTCCTGCGCGAGCGCGAAGACCCCAAACCTCCAAGCCCTTCTCACCCCGACTCGCTGCGCGACAGAAAGCGCCCCGAAAGCACCTCGCGCGGCACGGCCACCGTATCCCTGCCGCAGATGCGCCAAGGCTGCGTCGGCATTGCACTCTCGACCATCATGTGCCGAGTGCAGATGCCCACTGGCCTCCTCGACGACGGCATGAGAACTCAAGAAGCAGCTCATGCCATGGGCCAATCGCATCTTCACTATTACAAAGCGCTAGAGCGCGAGGGCCAACTGCGCTTTATCCGCGACACAAACGATCTCGACGCGGCCATTGCCGCTTGGCAAAATCCCGACTCAACGACTCCGATCGGCCTGATCCTGAGCATGGAAAGCGCCGACCCCATTTTAGACCCGGAGCAAGTAAGCTGGTGGTGGGAGCAGGACCTGCGCTCGGTGGGGCTGACGCATTTTGGTGCCAATACCTGGGGCCACGGCACCGGCACTCGCGGCGGGCTATACGCCGATGCCTATCCCCTGCTCGACGCGCTCGCCGCAACGAACATCGCCCTCGACCTGACCCACGCCTCGGACTTGGTCTTCTGGCAGCTTTTGGACTACTGGTCGGGGCCGGTCCACGCCAGCCACTGCAACTGCCGTGCCCTCGTCCCCGGCCAGCGCCACCTCAGCGACAAGATGATCCAAGCCATCGCCGAGCGCGGCGGCGTCATCGGCGCGGTCTTCGCCGAGTTCATGCTCAATCCCGAGATCAACTTCGACGACCCAGCGACCTATCCGCAAACCGCCCGCCGCTCCATGTCGGCCGTCGTCGATCACATCGACCACATCTGCCAACTCGTCGGCAACTGCAATCACGTCGCCATCGGCTCCGACCTCGACGGTGGCTTTGGGCGCGAAATGGCACCCATTGACTACGACACCATCGCCGACCTACAGCGCTTCCTTGACATCCTCGAGCGGCGGGGCTACTCGACCGACGACATTGCGGCCATCGCCCACGGTAACCTCTCGCGCTTCTTCCGCCAAGCCTGGAGCTAACACAATGACCGACGCGCGTCCGCTGATCCTCGACAGCCACCTCGATCTAGCCTTCTCCGCCCTGCAAATCAACCGCGACCTAACGCAAAAGGCGACCACCGTGCGCGTCCACGACTCGGTGCAGACCATGGAGGGCTTCGGCTCCTGCACGGTGACCTTCCCCGAGCTGCGCCGCGGCAAGGTCGGCCTCTTCTGCGGCACAGTGATGTCGCGCCTGGACCCAAACGACCGCTGGACCCGCACCGGCATGTACTGCCAAGCCCAATGCCACGGCGTCGGCCGCGGACATTTGGCGTACTACCAAGCACTCGAACGCGAGGGTTTGCTCCGCTTCGTCAAAAATATCGAGGATTTGGACGAAACCATCGCCGCTTGGCAAAACCCCGACCCAACGCCCCCCTTCGGCCTGATCCTCGCCATGGAAAGCGCCGATCCCATCTTAGGCCCGGACCAAGTGCCCGAATGGCGCGAACTCGGCTTGCGCCTAGTGTCGATCTCGCATTACGGCACCAGCACCTATTCGCACGGCACCGGCACCGAAGGCGGACTGTTGCCGCCGGCTAAACCCCTGCTCGACGCGCTCAAAGCGGCCGGCATCATCGTCGACTTAACCCATTTGACCGACCGAGCCCACTGGGAACTCTTGGAATTGTACGACGGCCCGGTCTGCGCTTCGCACCACAATTGTCGCACCTTGGTTCCCGGCCAGCGCCAACTCACCGATGAAATGATCCGCTCCATCGCCGAGCGCGATGGAGTCATCGGCGCAGCTTTTGACGCTTGGATGCTCGACCCGGGCTGGCAGCGCAAAGTCCCCGCCTTTGAACAACTGACCAACGCCACGTTGGAAACCGTCGCCGACCATATCGACCACATCTGTCAGCTTTTGGGCACTTCGCGCCACTGCGGCATTGGCACCGATCTCGACGGCGGCTTCGGCACCGAGCAAGCCCCGCGCAACCTCAACACCATCGCCGACCTGCAAAAACTCCAGCCCATCCTCGCGCGCCGTGGTTACTCACCAGCAGACATCGCAGGCATCTTCTCCGGCAACTGGATTCGGTTCTTCAAGGACGTGTGGAGCTGCTCTTAATCTGCAATAGCCTCTAAA
Organism: Gemmatimonadota bacterium; assembly: GCA_026706505.1. Next base: position 3,778 of record JAPOYQ010000490.1, on the reverse strand, counting down.
GCTGACTCTACGTTCTATCCTTTTTCGTTACAAATCGTTTAAAATTTTCTCTCCTTCTTGTCATTAACGCCATTTTTGCCTATACTTTGCTCAAGTTAGTTACATAATAATTCTTAAACTATCCATTTTTAGGGAGAAATTGACATGGCGAGAGGGGCTGACAAAGTCATCGAAGCGCTTGATCGCTTCGGCGTCGAGTACGTCTTTGGTCACCCGGGCGGCGCGGCCATGCCCATCTTCGACGCACTGCTCAACTCCGAGCAGATCCGCTTCATCCTCACCCGGCACGAGCAAGGCGCGACCCACATGGCCGACGGCTACGCCCGCGCTACCGGCAAGCCCGGCGTCGTCCTCGTAACCTCCGGACCGGGCGCAACCAACACCATCACCGGCCTGCTAACCGCACTGATGGATTCCGCGCCCGTCATCGCCCTCACCGGCCAAACCGTCACCCCCATGCTCGGCAAAGACGCCTTTCAGGAGGCCGATGTCTTCGGCATCTCCATGCCCGTCGTCAAGCACTCCTATTTGGTCAGGGACCCCAACGACATCCCCCGCGTGATGACCGAGGCATTCCACATCGCCACCACCGGCCGACAGGGGCCAGTGCTCGTCGATTTGCCCAAGGACGTCACCCAGGGCGACCCCTTCCCCGAATGCACCACCGACTTTCCCGAGAAGGTGTACTTGCCTGGTTACACTTGGCAGACCAAGCCCGCGCCCGAACTGCTCGAAGCCGCCGCCACTCTTCTGCGCCGCAGCAAGCGCCCCCTGCTCTACTTGGGCGGCGGCTGCATCGCCTCGGGCGCGCACGAGGTGGCCAAGGCCTTTGCCGAAAAGACGCGGATGCCAGTGACCAACACCCTGCTCGGCAAGGGGGCGTTCCCCGAGCAGCACGCGCTCTCAGTGGGTATGCTCGGCATGCACGGCACGGCCTATGCCAACAAGGCCGTCGTCGGCTGCGACCTGATTATGTCGGTGGGCGGACGCTGGGACGACCGGATTACTGGCAAGCTTTCGGAATTCTGCCCGGACGCGAAAAAGATCCACATCGACATCGACCCTGCCGAATACGGCAAAGTGGTCATACCCGACGTTTTTATCGAAGGCGATGCGCGCCAAGTGCTCAAAGAGCTAATCAACTACGTTGAGCCGATTGACACGGCAGCTTGGCTTGCCCAAATCGACGAGTGGAAGACGAAGTACCCGCTCAAATACGGCAAACGCGGTGGCCTCAAGATGCAGACTATCATCGACCGCCTGTACGAGCTGACCGCTGGCCGCGCCGTGGTGACTACCGACGTCGGCCAGCATCAGATGTGGGCCGCTCAGTTCTACAAGACAGCTCACCATCGCCAATGGCTTTCCTCCGGCGGCGCTGGTACCATGGGCTTTGGCTTTCCCGCAGCCGTCGGTGCTCAGTTTGGCCGCCCCGAAGAGACCGTAGTCGCCATCTGCGGCGACGGCGGCTTCCAGATGACCCTGTGCGAACTAGCCACCGCCGTCGTCCATCAGCTGCCGGTTAAGATCCTAGTCCTCGACAACAAGTACCTAGGTATGGTTCGCCAGTGGCAAAATCTCTTCTTCGACAATCGCCTTTCCGGGGTTGACCTAGAGGGCAATCCTGACTTCGTCAAGCTGGCCGAAGCCTACGGCGCTAAGGGCTTTCGCATCCGGCGCACCGCCGACATTGACAAAGTCCTCAGGCAGGCCCTCGACCACGACGAAGGCCCCTGTGTCATCCACGCCGAGTGCGAAAAGGAAGACAACGTCTTCCCGATGATTCCCGCCGGGGCTGCGCTCACCGATATGCTGATCGAGGCTCCCAAGCAGAAACTGGCCCAACCCAAAGGAAGCACCTAATGTCTACGACTGCCATCGACTTTGCCGCCGCAGACCTCAATGCCCGCCAAGAGGCGGTGGATGCACCACAACTCAGGCCGACCGAACCCCAACAGAAGACTACCATCGGCCTATTGGTCAACGACCGTCCCGGCGTATTGGTGAGAATCGCCCAGTGCTTTGCTCGCCGAGCCTACAACATCGAGAACCTAGTCGTCTCACCGGCCCATATCCCCCAGTGCTCGCGCATGACCATCACCAGCATTGGCCCTGCCGCCGAGCTGCATCAGATTATTCTTCAGCTCAACAAGTTAGTCGATGTCATCCACGCCAAGGACCACTCGACCGACGATGCCATCACCCGCGAGTTGGCTCTCTTCAAGGTCGGCTGCTCGGTCGAAGAACGCACCGAGGTCTTGCAGATTACCGAGGTTTTTCGCGGCAAGACAGTCGATATCTCAGGGGCCACCATCACCATCGAGGCCACCGGCACCACCGAGAAGATGGACGCGCTCGAATCGCTCTTGAGCAAATTCGACCTCAAGGAAATGGTCCGCACTGGTAAAGTGGTCATGGCCCGCGGCAACAAGCCGACATAAAAAAAGGGGGACGGACATCGCCGTCCCCCTTTCGCCTGCTGTATCCTCCCTTAAAACGCCACGCCCAATTGCCCAAAGATCAAGCGACCGATCTCCGGTGCCCCAATAAAGGTGCGGTGCTTGTTGTCGAGCGCGTTGGAAACATCCACCCCGAGCCGCAGGTTGCTTCCGAACGGCAGCAGACAACTGGCGTTCAAATCGAGGAGCGAGTACGCGTCCACATCCCCGACGAACACGCCCGACTCCTGGCGAAACGCCCCCACGTAGCGCCACTGCGCCCCTAGGGTTAGTTGCTCTTGGTCGAAGGTATAGGACGTGCCTAGCTTGAATTTGTTACCCGGCGCGTTAAGCGCTATATCGGCGATGCCATCGACGTTCTCAAATAAAGTCTTATCGACATAAGAATAGCTGCCCGTTAGCGACCATTGGTCGCTCGGGAAATAAGCCAAGTTCACATCCAAGCCGTTAAGAGAGATTTCGCCGAAGTTGCGATAGGTCAACATTACAGCCGTCGGCTCGAATGCTTGCTCCGGCGTAACCGTACCAAACGGTATGCTCGCGGCCCCACCGGCAAACAACGTGACAATTTCATCCACCGGCGAGCCATTGCCGTTGCCAGACAAAGTGCCCGGGACCTGCATATTGTCGAGCGAGGCGACTGCCGCGGCCAACTCTGCATTCTCGGCCAGCGCCTCGCCGATGCTGGCACCTAGCGCCGCCCCGAGGCTAGCCGGATCGAGGAAGACATTGGGCGTCTGTACCTGAATCGGGGAGACGAAATCCTGGATCCGGGTGTGATACAGGTCGGCCGCCACCACCAGCTTCTCGCCGACCACCCCCTTGTAGCCAAACTCATAAGTCTCAGTGGTTGTCGAGCGGGTCAGTGGCACGTCGATAACATCGGCGACCGGATCAAAGGGTGCCGAATCGCCAGCGGCCACCTTTTCGAGGTTGAGCATGAGCATGGCGTTGTCCAACCCCGTCAGTTGTTCGGGCACCAGCGCATCTAACCCGCCCAATAGCTGCTGGGCGGCAGCCTCCGCCGTTGCTCGGTCTAACTCTTGCAATATCCCTATCTGGGTCGTCGCTAGCCCCAGAAAAAGCGGTGTATTGAGCGCGCTCAACACGCCGCCGCGTCCCAAACCCCACATCACATTGGTAAAAATCGGATCCCCCAAGTCGATGAAGCCGGCCGGATCCATCCCCGCTACCGGCGCAAAAGACGAACGGAACTTTGGTCGGCCATTGTCCGAGCGAGCAAAAGTCCAGCCGCTAGCAAAGCCCTCGCGATAGGTTCCCTGCGCACGAATGTCTATTGCTGGCGCAAAACCCAGCAC
>JAPOYQ010000350.1 GCA_026706505.1 Gemmatimonadota bacterium | reverse complement strand
CGCGTTGGATGCGCGTGGACATCTCCTCGCTCTACGTCACCGGCGGCGCGTCGGCCAACGCCGAAATCCTGCGCGTCTTCGCCAATGTCCACAACTGTCCGGTCCACCGCTTCGAGACGACCAATTCAGCGGCGTTAGGCGCTGCCTTGCGCGCCGCCCACGCTCACCAATCCTCAGCCGGCCACGCGCCTTCATGGTCGGAGGTTGTCGAGCCATTCGCACAGCCGGTCGCCGGATCGACCATCGAACCGGAGCCAAGAGCCGTAGCCGCGTACGACGAACTCATCAGCCAGTACGCCGCTTTAGAGCAAGCACACACTTAGGGCTCAGTACAACACAAAAAAGATTGAGTTATATGCTAGGCCCGTTGGCGTCTAAAATAGGTACTGGAAACGCAATGTTGCTCGAACGAGTTTGTTATTAACGAACATAGTGAACAAGGCAACAACTCGGCTTGGTAGCTCAATGTAGAAGAGCACCGCTTGACACAGGGCCTTTTTTTCAACTATATATCATATTTTTCACCACCTTGCGATGTCACAAACCCTGTATAAGATGGACATTCACAAGGTTGTAATACTGACTGCTTTATGATCATTGGATTGGCTGCGACAAAAGGAGTGCTGGTTTGCGCGGACAGATGGCTACTTGCTGGGCCGTGACGGCGATTGTCGGGCTGATGGCCGTCGATTCATGGGCTGTGAATTCAGCCGTGCTGGCCAGAGTCGGGAGCGAAGTCATTCTGGTAGATGATTTGCTCCGCGCCGAGCGCAATATGCGTCGTTTTGCAGCGGGTAATGCCCGGGAAAGGCTACAGCCTTTTATCGATCGCAAGCTTCTGGTCTTAGAGGCAAAGGCAAAGGGTTTGGATCAGCACCCCGACGTGGTCGAGCGTCTGTACGGGGAAGTCTCGGGAGATGTTTTTATATCGGAAGAGGAACTGCGATCGCATTTCCACCGGAGCGGATTGCACAAAAAGAGAGAAGTGCGGGCGAGTCATATTCAGGTAGGCAGTCTCGAAGAAGCCCAAGTCGTGCAAGAGCAACTGCGGCAAGGTGCCGATTTTGCGGTGCTGGCGCGTGAGCAGTCCATCGATCGCACATCGGCGGCCAAAGGTGGAGACATGGGTTTCTGGCAGAAGGAAGAAGCACAGCACAGCGGGTTTGTCGCCGAGCTTTTTCGCCTGCAGGTCGGCCAAGTGTCCGAACCGTACCGCAACTCGCAGGGAACCTACCACCTGATCAAGGCCGCTGAAGAGCGCTACGTCAGTTTTGAGCGCCAAAAGAAAATGCTGCGCCAAACGCTGGAAAAGCAGCAAAAAAAAGATCGCTGGTCCAAATACTTAGCCGACCAAAAAACGCACTTTGGTTTTTCAGTAGATGCCCAGACATTGGGCGTATTGTTGCAGCGGGGGCGATTAGCTGAAGGCGGTGTGCCCGTGCTAGAAGCAGGAGACCACGCGCGCATCCTGCTGCGCTATAGTGGAGGGAACATCGACCTGAACGCGTATATGACTTTGGTAGAGAAAGCCGAACCCAAGCGCCGTCCCCACGCCATAGATAGCACCGCCGTGGTCGAATTTGCCCAAGACGAAACACTGCGCAAAATCCTGCTGCCTCTACTGGCCCAACAACGGGGATTGGATCTCGAGGAAGCCGTAGTCCAGTTCGTGCGGGATAAGCGCGAAGAGGCCATGGTCGAGATGCTGCGGCGAACGGAAGTAGAAGAGCGGTTCGTCACAGAGGAACAGCGGCGCGTTTTATATACAGATCTGGCAGACGAATTCACTCTGCCAATGCGCACGTTTTTTGCCGGTGCACTGGTCGATTCGGAACGAGCTTCGCGCGCTATCGCCCAGCGCGTACGCGCCGGCGAGGACATGGCCGAGATCATGTGCGAGTATCCGGCATTTAAAGGACGCGTGCGTCAGTTTGACATATTTAACTTCACGCTGGCTGACACGGCAACGGCCCAGGGCGCTATGGCTACCATGATCCAAGCCGTGCGGGGTGTGCCGGTTGGCGGCATCAAGGGACCGCTCCCCATCCAGTTGAGCGGCGATATGAAGGGGTATCTCGTGCTCGAAGTACTGGCGATGCGTCCGGAAAAGACCCTCTCTTTTTCTACACCCAAGGTGCAGTCCAGAATATGGCGTCAATTGCGCTACGCCCATCGGCACGCGATTGAAGAAGACTTTGATAGCTATCTAGATGAGTTGAGGCAAAAATATAGGACGGAGATAGTGGTCGATGAACAGGCCCTGTCTGATCTAAAAAAGTAGTGGCTCTGCGTTTCTACGCCTAGACGAGTCCAAATCTCTCTACTCTAAATGCGGAAGGAGGTGAATGGATACAGCGTTCGCAACTGCAACTGCAGGAGCAGAAAGAACAATATCTCTAATTCCATCAGATAAGGAGAAAAAGATGCGCAAAAACGCACTCATAGCAGCAATGTTGTCCGTGGCACTGGCGAGTTTCGCCTGGGGCCAGTCCAATGCCAACGGCATTGGTTACTTCGCCTTAGAGGTGCCTGCTAATGTTACCATCACCATTGATGGCGACGATGGCGACTGGGCGTGGTTCGACCCCATTTTCACCGTTGGTCCCGACGAGATGTACGAAATCCAGAAGGCCGAAGTGCTGGACAAGAGCGATCTCGACGTGGCCATCATGACGGCGTGGACGGGCACAGACCGCGACAACAGGCTCTACGGATTTGTACGCGCCACCGACGACACGCTAGTCGTCACCTCCGACGTCTTTGACGACGGCTGGCGCGACGATGATCTCGAGATCATCACCGATGCCAACGCCAGCGGCGGTCCGCACGACGGCGACGGCGAGTCAGGCACGCGCGCTGAGGGGCAGCAGTTTACCATGCATTTGCCGGTCCCTGGCGTGTATGAAACGCCCTATGGCGGCGACGGCTCTTGGTGGTTGCGCTGGCAGGTGGTCGAGGAAATCCACTGGATGGATGAGTTTGCCGAATCCAGAGTGACGACCAATCCTCCGGGAGCGACCACGGGTTCGACCAACGTCACGGTCAACTACGAGTACAGCATTCCCCTCTGGGATTACGCGTCGTTGGACGGTGCGGATAACAGTATCCGCCACGAAAACGAGGCTGGGCAGATCATCCGCCTGACCTATCAGTTGAACGAAGCGGATAATCCCGAAGATCGCCGCACGCACCAGCTAGCAACGACCGGCGAGGACGGCGCTTCGGGCAACTGCGATGTCTGCTCGGAGTACACGCTGCTCGGAGCCGACGAGTACGAACGCGCCGACGGCGGTGAGGGCACCGCAGTGGAATCCAAGAGCTGGGCAAAAATCAAAGCGACCTTCAACGACTAACCAAACGGTCCTTTGAACACTATTGGGCGGCGGCAGATGCCGCCGCCCAATAACCGGCATTGCAATTACACTTCCCGAGGTTAAGCATGATGGTACGGTTCGGTGCGTGGCTGTGTTCCCTGGTGATGTTGGCAGGATGTGGACGTTATTTTGACGGGCCAATTCAGCCAGCTCCGCAGGGACAGCAAGAGGCCGATATGGTGATTAAAGACGATGGCTTGATCATCTATTCGTTCGAGCGTCTAGAGATCGGTCTGCGCCCTATGACCGACGCCGAATTGAACCGCAAATTCCCACAGCAGTCTACGCAAGGGGCCATATCGACCAATCCCTATACTTTCGGCAACTGGAAGCGCATGGGCGAAGAGTGGATGCCGCCCAAATACAGCGTATGGCTGCTAAAAGTTAAAAATTACGCCTATCCTAAAGTCGGGGTCGATCCTCTCAGGATCGAGCTAGTTTCAAAGGATGGATATCGCAAGTACGCGCCCTTAGAACCGCTGCAGATCCTAGAATACTACTATTCGTTTATTCAGGGATATGCCGGCAACGAATACCGGCGTTTTAACGAGCGCGAAGATATGCTCAAGCGCACTATGTTTCAGGAGCAGATCATCTTCAGCGGCCAAGAATCAGAGGGCTTTGTCGTTTTTCCGATCCTCGCACCCGACGTGAAGGAGTTTTCTATCCACGTCAGGGGCATTGCATTGCGATACAATTACCGCGACGAGCCTGTGGAGACCAAGGATCTAACCTTTCGCTTTCAGCGCGAGGTGTTTAAGGGGTTTAAGCCACCGCCCGAACTGGTGAATAAGCAATGATGGCTTCCTTTCGGCGAACAGCTTCGGTCGGGCTGATCCTGTCGTTCTGTATTGGGACGGCGGAACTGCGAGCTGATGTCTGGGGAGTCGGCCTAGGTGGACAAGCCTGGGAGGAACCAGCGCAGACTATGGCAGGGGTAGTTGTAGGCGAAGGGCAGGCCCTAGGGCCGGCTAGCTTTTCGCTTGAGCAGAACATAACTCAGTTCATCGTCTGGGGAGTCGGTGCGCCCAGCAGCTTTATCGCCGAAGGCAACGGACAGGTGTGGAACAATTCGGCGCGGGGCATTGAGGGATCTGAGGTTCTGGTGGACGGGGATGGTACGACCAGCACGGAAAATAGCTTTAAGGAAGTGGGGGTCAATCAGCGCGGACGCATTTTTTTTCTAGATCTCGGGGCTTCGTTTCCAGTTAGCCAAGTTGTTTTTTACCCCCGTGAAGGAGAAGATGAATTCGTCGCTGGCTACGAGATATCACTCAATGACGGGCGCACTTTCGACGCCAATGACTCGCCCGTTTACGAGGCCGTTCGCCAAGTGACGATCAACCGCGATCCAAGAGTGGATGTGCGCTTCCCGACGCAACTGGTGCGCTTTATTCAGCTCAGAGTGCTTTCACCGAGCCCCTTTGAACTGGCAGAAATCGAAGTACACGGCGAAGGTTTTGTGCCGCGTGGACTCTACGAAACACAGCTCATCCAGTTTGCACAGCCTGTCAACTACGGCGCATTGACTTTTCGCGCGCACAGAGTTTCGCTGTCCGAGGAAGGCGAAAGCAGCGCGGGTACCGACGAGCAAGTGCGGGTGATCGTGCAGATGCGCAACGGCGTCGACGAAACGCCTTTCGACTACTACCAGATCGCCGACGTAGAGACCCGGTCAGAAGTGCTGGTCAGCAAAGAGGAGTACGAAGACCTGCCGTTGGTCCTCAAGGGTAGCATTCGCCCGGATGCCACGCACTGGTCCTCTTGGACGGAGCCGCTCATCGCCGACTCTAGCGGCACGTATTCCATTCCGCTGGATCTGCCGGGGCCGCGCGATTTTTTTCAGGTGCGCCTGCGCTTCGAAGGCAATACCTCCGCCAGCATGCAGATCGATAGCCTAGCCATCGTGCACACGCCGCCGCTGGCCGCGCTGGCATTGAGCGAAGTCGCTCTATTGGACGATCCCTTTCCGGCCGGTGGGCGCGCGTCCGTTCCGGCCGGTAGAGATACGGTTTTTACCTACGACATAAAGGCCGACTTAGGCGAGGGAACGGGCTTTGACGGCGTGCGCATCTCGACGCTGATACAGCCCGAATTTCTCAAACTGGAAATGGGGCACGAGTTAGAGGAGATACAGCCGGATAGCGTGCACGTGGACGATACGGGCTTGCGCGTTTACTTCCCATCCCGGCGCATTAGCACAGGAGAAGATGTGCGTCTGCGGATTACGTTTCGCTCGCAGGCTCTGCTCTTTTCCACCCAGTTTATAGGACAGCTTCTGGATACGACGGGCAGCCTTCCCCAGCGCATTGCCGAGGGCGACGCGACGCGGGAAGTGGGTACGAACTCGCAGGAGGTAATTTTCCTCGCCAGCGGCGAAAGCGTGCTACAGTCCTTTGCCGTTTCTCCACCGGCTATAACGCCCAATGGCGATGGCATAAACGATTCGTCCGTCTTCTCTTTTGTGCTCATCCATTTGGTGCAGCCCGTCGCTGCGGAACTGCTCGTATACGATCTTTCGGGTCGCTTAATAAAAAACGTGCTCTCCGATGCCCTGATCGCCGGACGTTATACCCAGTGGCACTGGGACGGAACGAACAATGCCGGCGATCTGGTGCCACCGGGCACCTATATCGCCAGAGCCTCGATAGAGGCGGCTGCCGATCAAGTCAACCGCATGCGCCTGATCCACGTGGCCTATTAATGCCCTTAAACGCGGAAAACTGAACATGACGTACAAAGTGGCGCTAGCTCTTTTGCTCTTGGCCCCTTGTTTTGCAGAGGCACAGGTAGAGCGATTGGTGCTAGGTACAGGAGATAACGGCTGGGAAGAACTAGCCGAGTTGATGGGCGGCATGTGGGTTGTGGACGGCAGCCTGCAGCCCTACGAATTGGACCCAGCAGTCAATATCGCTCTGGGCGAGAAGAAGGGCAGCTCGCGCGCCGATGTCTTCGGCAACCCTTGGGGGGGAGAGCGGGGCGGGACGCAGAACGCACGTCTCATTCCCGGCCAGCCCGCGGTCCTGGGAGATAACGGCTCTGTATATACAATAGACGGCGACACAACCCGGTCAGTGGCCATTGTCTCCGGCTATTATTACTACAACCTAGGTTGGGAGTTGCCCATCAACCGCATCCGCTTTTTTTCTCCGGCGGAAGGGCGCACCCAGACTG
>JAPOYQ010000431.1 GCA_026706505.1 Gemmatimonadota bacterium | reverse complement strand
GTCGATTCGCGCCGGTGGCTCGTGGGCGCGCCACGTGCCCCCCGGCCCGGCCTTAAAGGCCGTGTAGCCTTTGGCCAACAGCATGTCGAGCCGCGCCCGCGCCGCGGCCAGTGCCTCATCGGTCTGGCCGTGGATGCCCCAGTGCGCGTACACGCGAATCCGGTCGCGCACCGCACCACCCAAGAGCATATAGGTGGGGATATTGTAGTGCTTGCCGGCGATGTCCCACAGCGCCTGATCAATGCCCGACAGCGCGCTCATCAGCACATTGCCGCCGCGAAAAAAGGCCGAGCGATAGACGTGCTGCCAGTGGTGCTCTATGCGGAGCGGATCCTTGCCGACGAAGTACTCGGCCAACTCTTCCACCGCCGCCCAAGTGCTCTTGGGCTTGCCCTCCAGCGTGGTCTCACCCCAGCCGACGATACCATTGTCCGTGGTAATTTTGACCAAGCGCATGCGCTGGCGCGGGAAAAACTGTTCGATCTTGGCAATCTTCACCGTCTAGTCCTTTCGTTAGTGGGCCTCGCGCGTTACAACAGCACTCGACTTGCCGACCAAGAAGTCGAAATCAACTCCTTTGTCGGCCTGCATCACGTGGTCAATATAGAGGCTGACGTAGCCCCGGGTATCGTGCGGCACGGGAGGCTGCCAAGCCGCCCGGCGGCGCGCCAGTTCCTCGTCCGACACGTCTAGGTGCAGCCGCCGACCCGCCACGTCGAGCGCGATCACGTCGCCGTCGCGCACCAGCGCTAGCGAGCCGCCAATGGCCGCTTCAGGGGCCACGTGCAGGATCACGGTGCCATAGGCCGTACCGCTCATGCGGCCATCGGAAATGCGCACCATGTCTCGGACGCCCTTTTCCAGCAGTTTTTTCGGCAAGCCCATATTGCCGACCTCGGCCATGCCTGGATAGCCAACCGGCCCGACGTTTTGCAGCACCAATACGCTCGATTCATCCACGGCCAAATCGGGGCTATCGATCCGTTCGTGATACTCCTCAATCGTCTCGAAGACCACCGCTCGGCCGCGGTGTTGCATCAGCTCGGGCGAGGCGGCCGACGGCTTGATGATCGCCCCGTCCGCGCAGAGATTGCCCCGGAGCACGGCCAAGCCCGCGGCCTCGATCAGCGGCGCGTCCAGCGGCACAATCACGTCGCGATTGTAGCAGACGGCCCCTGCGACATTCTCGCCGAGCGACTTGCCCGTCGCCGTCAACGCGTCTAGATGCAATTCGTCCTTTAGCTCTTGGATCACCACCGGCAAGCCACCGGCGTAGTAGAAATCCTCCATCAGATACTTACCCGCGGGCATCAAATTGACCAATAGCGGCCGCTCGCTGCCGAGGCGATCGAAGTCATCCAAGGACAACTCGACGCCGACGCGCCCGGCGAGAGCCAGCAAGTGGACAACGCAGTTGGTCGAACCACCGATGGCCGCGTTGACTTTGATAGCATTTTCAAAGGACGCGCGCCCGAGGATGTTGGACATCTTGAGGTCTTCGCGCACCATCTCGACGATGCGCGACCCCGCCAGATGCGCCAGTACCTTGCGCCGCGAGTCCGGGGCCGGGATCGCCGCGCCGCCGGGCAGGGTCATGCCAAGCACCTCGACCATACAGGCCATCGTCGATGCTGTGCCCATCGTCATACAGTGCCCATCCGAGCGCGTCATGCCGTCCTCGGCCAGCCCAAACTCCTCGCGCGTCATCTTCCCGGCGCGAAAGTCTTCGCTAAATTTCCACACGTCCGTTCCCGAACCGATATCGCTGCCGCGGTACTTGCCGTTGAGCATGGGGCCGCCGGGCACGACAATCGTCGGCAGATCAACGCTGGCCGCCCCCATCAAGCACGCTGGCGTGGTCTTGTCGCATCCGGTCAGGAGCACCACGCCGTCAACCGGGTTAGCGCGAATGCATTCCTCGACATCCATGCTCGCCAAGTTGCGGAAGAGCATGGTCGTCGGGCGCATTATAGGCTCGCCCAGCGAGGTGACTGGGAATTCCACGGGCAACCCCCCGGCTTCGTACACGCCGCGTTTTACAGCTTCGGCCAAGTCGCGGAAGTGGATATTGCACGGCGTCAGTTCGGACCACGTGTTGCAAATACCGATGACCGGACGGCCGTCGAATTCGTGCTCGGGCAGGCCCCTCTTCATCCAACTGCGGTGAATGAATCCGCCTTTGTCCTCGCGTCCAAACCAGTCGGCACTCCTCAGTTTCCCTTGCTCTACTGCCATTGATTCTCCTCCGCTTTTATTTTTTTCTCAGCGGCGCGGCAATCAATCTAGGCGATCTCTTGGCTCCCGCAATATATTTAGTTAGTAAGCCGCTAGTTAATAACCTCTTGCAATTATTGGGTAACATGGTACGTTCGGTTAAAACCCACCTCTGAAAGACGATATGGAGCTCAAACGCATTGCCGTCATTGGGGCCGGCACTATGGGGCGCGGCATTGCCCAAACTTTGGCCCAAGCCAGCAGGGAAGTCTTGCTCTACGACGCGGATCCCTGCGCCCGCGAACAGGGGTTGGCCAGCATCGCCACACGCCTGCGCCAACAAGCCGCCAAAGGTCGATTAGAACCGGTCGCCAGCGAAGGAGCCATCACCGCGCTGCGTGGTATCGACCAACTCGCCGCCGTCAGCACCGCCGACATGGTCGTCGAAGCTGTGCCCGAACGCCTAGACCTCAAGCTCGCTGTCTTTGCCCAACTCGGACAATTTGCCAAGCCAGAGGCCATCCTCGCCAGCAACACTTCCGGCCTAGACATCGACTCTCTCGCCGCTGAGTCCGGTCGACCGGACAAGGTAATTGGCATGCACTTCTTCAACCCGCCCCCAACCATGCCCCTAGTTGAGGTAGTGCGTGCAACCGCGACCTCGGACGAGACCTTTGCCGCAGTCATGGCCTTGGCCCAAGACCTAGGCAAGACTCCCGTGGCGGTCGCCAACAGTCCCGGTTTTGCGGTCAACCGCATCCTCTTTCCCATGATCAATGAGGCCATCTACGCCCTCGCCGAAGGCGTGGCCAGCGCCGAAGACATCGACCGGGTGATGGTGCTGGGAGCGAGCCATCCCATAGGGCCGCTGGCTTTGGCCGACTACGTCGGACTCGACGTGACCTTGGATATCCTCGAATCGTTTGCCCAGCGCTTAGACAACTCCAAATATCGCCCCTGTCCCCTGCTGCGCGAGATGGTCGCGCAGGGCGCGTTGGGCCGCAAGACGGGTCGGGGGTTTTTCTCCTACCCGCGATAACGGGGCACCAATGTTGCACCTCCTTCTCCTCTTGTGCCTGCTGGCCACCTGTAGCTGCTCAATCCGCTCGGCCCCGCGTTATACGGCCGACTCCAGCGTGGCGCACGAACTTGAAAAGCGCCGCCGCGCCAGCCCCAGCCGCCTCGCGCGCGTCGTCGAAGGATATCTCGGCGTACCCTACAAGTGGGGCGGTAAAACCCGCGCTGGCATGGACTGCTCGGCCTTTGTGCGCACTATTTTCCGCCAGACTTATGGCATCGAATTGCCTCTCACCGCCAAGCAGATATACCGAGTCGGCCGCACCATCAACCAACGGCAGGACCTCAAACCAGGAGATCTGGTTTTTTTTAGGAATACCTTCTCAGGGCAGGGCGTCTCCCACGTCGGGATTTACCTCGGCAAGAAGCGCTTTGCCCATGTGGGCGTGAGCACCGGCGCGACCATTACCTCGCTCGACCACCCGTATTTCCTCCCCCGCTATGTCGGCGCTCGGCGCGTCGAGCGCTAAGCAGCTATCTGAGATCGTGCGGCGGCATAGTATCCGCAGATGAACGCAGATGAGATAGAGGCGAGAGAAGGTTGCTTGGGCGTACTCGGAATGTTCAGATGCCCTCTAAGGTGCAATTTCGCCTACTTCTTTTGGCCGGCGTCATAGAGGCCTGTTGCTACTACTTGGTCTCTCTCGGCGATCTCCAACGCCAAATACCGCAGATGTGGGCCGGCGCTTTTCCCGCCTTTCTCTGCTACGCACTCGCGGCGTATCTCGTCCTGCGGCGAGATGTACCTCCCGAACGACCGCACCTGATTCTCGGGGCCGCCCTCGTCTTCCGCCTGACGCTGTGGTGGAGCCCTGCGACGCTCTCGGACGACATTTTTCGCTACGTCTGGGACGGCCGCGTCCAGCTAGCCGGCATCAACCCGTACCTCTATGCGCCCTCGGCTCCGCAGGTGGCACATCTGCGCGACGCTCTCTACCACAGCATCAACCACGCTGACATTCCCACGATCTATCCGCCACTGGCGCAGCTTTTCTTTCGCGCGATTTGCGTGCTAAGCGCAACTCCAGCCGCGTTCAAATTGTCCCTGCTGCTGTGCGATTGGGGCCTCTGCCTGCTTTTGGCACACAGCCTGGCCCGGCGTGGCCAAGATCCGCGCCGCGTCGTGCTCTACGCTTGGCATCCCCTGCCCTTAATAGAAGTCGCCGGCAGCGGCCATATCGACGCGCTAGGTGTGCTGCTTCTCTTTGCGGCCCTGTATGCACTCCACAGCCGGCGCTGGGCCGCAGCCATCTGCGCCCTCGCCGGAGCCTTTCTCGTCAAACTGGTGCCCCTAGCGCTGTTGCCTTCCTTTTGGCGTCGCCCTCGCACCGATTGGTTCAACTTCCGCAAGCGAAGTGCCCTGCTCCTGTTTCCAACGCTGGGGCTATTGGCCTTTTGGCCCTTTGCCGACGCTGGGGAAAAACTCGCGACGGGCCTTATGACCTACGTGCAACACTGGCACTTCAACGCAGCGGCCTACTCGCTCTTTCACTTTGTCTTACAGCCGTGGGATGGCCATGCCTACGCACACGCTCGCTGGCTCTGCACCGCTCTTTTCGCACTCGTGGCCCTCGGCGTCCAAATCCGCTACCGCGACCCCTACCGAGCCGCCTTTGCAACCCTCGGTGCTTACGTTTTGCTCTCGCCGACTGTGCATCCCTGGTACCTGCTTTGGGTCCTCCCGTTCCTCGCCTTTTTCCCCAGTCCCGCTTGGATGCTCCTCAGCGGCTTGATCTTCCTCGCTTACGAGGTGCAGATCGGCTATGGCAGCGAAGGCGTGTGGCGCGAAAAGCCGTGGGTTTTGTGGGCGCAATACGCGCCTTTTTACTTGCTCCTCGGCATCGCGGCCTGCTACAGACGCCTCATGGGGCACCGCGACGATTAGCCAGCAGACGCGCGATCCCCGTCCCGCCTCGGGTACGCGAAGGGCAGGTGCATTAGAGCGAAAACGGTGAGAAAGATGGCGGAGACGGCCACTAGGAAGAGCCAGTGCGGATAGGCGTGGATAAAGGCGAGCTGCTTCGGTGCCGAGAGCGTAAAAAAATAATTAGTCCCGAGATAGAGGTTGAGCGGGGTAATGGCCAAGGCGTAGAAGTGGACGGCGATATAGCTGCGCAGGACCGCCCGCGCCGGCGGGCGGTAGCGGCGCCCAAAGGTGAAATAGAACCCCGCGCCGACTAAGGCGACATGGGTCAGGAAATAGCGGATTTCGGCGATGAGGCGGATCGACCCGGTTTCCGAGATCGCCGGAAAACACACCGCCAGCAGAGCGCCGACCACCCCCGCGTAATACGCCAGCTCGGACCACAGCCTCCCACTTGTTGCCAGCCCGGCGAACAGGACGAATACCGACAGATCGCACAGATGCAGAGGCAGGTTATCGACGATGGGGATGCCAACCGCGAAGTGCCGATAGGCGAACCAGCCGAGTTCGTTGACCAATACCAAGGCGAACAGCGCGAGCCGAAAGGCCGCATGGGCCCGCCCATCTAGCGGCCACCGCCTCATATTGGCGCAGCCTGCAGTAAAGAGCGCGGCCACCCCGATCCAGAACAGGTGGCGCGGCGAAAATAGTTCCATGCCGCCCCCGAGAATCCTCAGAAAACCTGTGAAAAGGTGATGTAGACTGCCCTGCGATCGCCCGAGGCGCCGTAGTCGGCCCGCACGATCGTGCTCTGCCAGTGGCAACGCAATCCCATGCCGCTGCCGCGGCGCCACCCATCGCTCGTCGGCAGCGCGTCGCGGGCGAAAATCTGTCCGACGTCGCCGAAGGCCACTAGCCCCAGATACAGGTGCTGCCGGCGCCATATCGGCAATCCACGCCAGCGCAACTCGCCGTTGAACACGATCCGCGCCTCGCCCCGATCCCTAGCACTGGCCAAGCCGCGGACCGTACCGCTGCCCCCCATGTCCAGTTCCTCGTAGAAGGGCAGGTCACCGATGGTCCAGTTGACGCGCAGGCGGTTGGCGACCACCAACCCGCCCCCCAAGGTGTGGAAGTGCCGGTGGTCGAAACTGAACGTCGCCCCGCGGTAATCTCCGCCGCCAATCCCGAAGTCCACCAGCAACTCCTCCAGCACGCCCGAGGTCGCGTTGTTGTAGTTGTCGCGCGTGTCGTAGCGCAGCGAGCCGACGAATTGGGCGAACGCGCCCCCGTCCGCACCAAGGGGGTCGAGCGCGGAGAGGATACCATCGGCGGCGTTCGGCTCGATATCGTTGTGGCTCAAACGCCCCCCGATGCGCAGGCGCCAAGGGAAGCGCAGGGTGCGGATCCACTTGACC
>JAPOYQ010000234.1 GCA_026706505.1 Gemmatimonadota bacterium | reverse complement strand
CTCGACCTGTACGCGGCCGGCGATCGCACCCCCAACTTGCTCTACCGCAACGACGGCGGCCGCTTTGCCGAGATCGGTGCTTTGGCTGGGGTCGCTTACAACGACGCCGGCAAGCCGCTGGCCGGCATGGGGGTTGACGTGGGCGACTACGATGGCGACGGCCGGTTTGACTTCTTCGTCACTAACTATCAGTGGGAAACTAACAGCCTGTACCGCAACCTCGGCAACGGTTTTTTTGCCGACGTGACCTTTCAGTCCGGGCTAGGGGTCCCCAGCTTGCAGTTCCTCGCGTGGGGCACCCTCTTCATCGACTACGACAACGACGGCGACCGCGACCTGTTTGTCGCCAACGGCCACCTCGACGACAACATCCACCTGTTCGACGCCGTGACATACGCGCAGCAAAACCAACTCTTCCGCAATCAAGGCCAAGGGCGCTTTGTCGACGTGAGCAATCAGGTGGGATCGGGCCTGCTGTTGCAGCAAGTGAGTCGCGGCGCGGCCATGGGCGATTACGACAACGATGGCGACCTCGACATCTCAGTAGCCAACAACAACCAGCCGGCCGCGCTCTTGCGCAACAACGGCGGCAACGTCCAGCACTATTTGAGCTTGCGGTTGGTTGGAGACTCCGTCGGGGCCGAGGTCCGCGTCGCCGCAGCCGACTGGGTGCGGTGGGACGTGGTGCGCGCCGGATCGAGCTACATGTGCCAAAGCGCGCTGCGCCCCTTTTTCGGGTTGGGAGACCGCACCCGCGTCGATGAGGTGGAAATCCACTGGCCCAGCGGCGCCGTGCAGCGCTTGCAAGACGTCGCAGCCGACCAAATCCTGACTGTGTACGAGCCTTGATCGAGGCGGCATTGCACGAGCACACCCTAGGCATTGTATTTATACCCCGTCCTTAAAAAAAGGAGACCGCACATGCAAGCCCTTTCCACCTTTGACGATGCACATCACGAGCTGTTCTTGGATCAAGGCTACGTACGGCTGGGCAATGTCCTGTCCCCGGACGAATTGGTCGCCTTGCAGCAGCGCATCGACGACATCATGCTGGGCCGCGTCCGCTACGAACACATGCGCTTGCAAGTCGTCGAAGAGGACGGCGAAGTGCACCGCACCATGGGCAATGAGGTGCAGACGCTCGCGTACCGGCGCATCGACGACCTAGAGCAAGACCCGCTCTTCCTCGCCTATATTCAGCATCCGCTCTTCCACCAGATTACCCGCCGCTACATCGGCGAGGAAGTCTCAGTCTTCCGCTCGATGTTTATGAACAAACCTCCCGAACTCCGCCGCGGGTTGCCCTGGCATCAGGACGTGGGAATTGGCTGGGGCATCGACACCAATCCCATCGTCACGGTGTGGACGGCGCTCGACGACGCGACCACAGACACCGGCTGCATGCAGATCGTGCCGGGCAGCAACAAGCACGGCATCATCAACGAGCGGCACTTTCTCCCCGCCGAGCAAGAGCCCCAATACACACCCCCGGAGGCAGTGATCGACTTAGAAGCCGAGGCAGGAGAGGCCATTCTACTGCACAATTTCCTGCTGCATCGATCGGGGCCCAACTCCACCACGTCGGCCCGCCGTGCTTTCAGCGTAACCTATATGGACTCCAAAACCCGCTCCCGGCACACCGGCCAAACCTTTCCCGTGGTCTTCGGCACACAGGCGCTGGACCCGGCGACGGTAGATGGCAAACCAGCCGAATTGGTCGCCAAGTTTCACGGCTGATTCCCTCGCGCTAGCCAGCTAATGTCAACAACACCCGAGCGGACCGCGCCCAAGGAGGCAGACGGAGTACCGGCTTTTACCGTCAAATCCGTGCTAGTCGGATGCGCCGGAGCCTTCAGCGTGTCGGCCGGGGCCGCCTACGGCACCCTCTATTTACACGGTTCCTTTATGGCCTTGGGCACCAGTATGCCCGGGGCGGTGTTCATCTTGTTCGTGCTAACCCTTTTTATCAATCCCCTACTCAAACTTATACACCCGCGCTTGGGACTCAATCGGCGCGAGCTGCTGGTCGTCTATGTCATGATGGTGATGGCCTCGCCGATCCCGACCCTCTTCGTCGGCAAGTTCCTCAGCGCCATTAGCTACCCCTTCTACTACGCCACGGCCGAAAACGAGTGGCGGCAACTAATCCACCCCTACATCCCCGACTGGCTGATGGTCCACGACGTGGAGACCGTCCGCAAGTTTTACGAGGGCAGTGGACGGGACGAACCGATTCCCTGGGAAGTATGGCGCAGCGTCATCGCGATGTGGACGCCCTTTATCTGCGCCCTCTTCCTGATGATGATTTCCTTCATGGCGATCCTGCGCAAACAGTGGATCGAGCACGAGCGGCTGATCTATCCGCTGATGCAGGTGCCGCTGGCAATGACTGAGGAGGGCGAAGACGACCAAAAGTTAAGCCCCTTTTTCAAAAATCCCGTCATGTGGGCCGGTTTTGCCATTCCCGCACTTTGGGGCACGTTGCACGGGCTGTACAACTACTTCCCCGAGATTATTCCCATCGCCCAGAACGTCGATCCAATCCGCATGGACGTGCCGGTTTTCCGCCGTACGGCCGACCTGTACGTCGCGCTGCGCTTCAACATCATCGGCTTCTTCTACTTTCTCAAGACCGATATTGCCTTCAGTCTGTGGTTTTTCAACCTGCTCTCTTTTGCGGTACGCGGCATTTTTGGCATTCTCGGCGTGGTCAGTAGCGAGACGGGAGGTGCCGGCCACGCAGTACACGATCCCTTTTTGGCCTACCAGTCGATGGGCGCGATTCTCGTGCTCTTTTTAGGCGGCACCTGGACGGCGCGCAAGCATCTACGGGGCGTGTGGCGCAAAGCCTTCAAAGGCGACGAGAGCATTGACGACAGCGACGAAATCCTCTCCTACCGCGCGGCCCTGATTGTGCTGACAGTCTCTTGTCTGGTGATAGTGGGTTGGTTGTCGCTGGCTGGACTGCCACTGGTCTTCGGGGGGGCCATTCTCTTCTTGGGCGTCGTCATCATCTTTGGCTATTCGCGAGTGGTGGCCGAAGGTGGGCTTTCGGACGGCTCGCCGCCGGTGGTACCAGTGGGGATTCTGGTGTCCGCGGTGGGTTCGTCGGTCATCGGTACCCAAGGCCTAGTCGTGCTGGCGACGACCTTTTTGTGGACCACCGGGCGCAATTTCGTCATGGTCTCCTGTGCCAACAGTCTGCGGCTGGGCGAGGAGTTGGGGCGCAATCGCCGGCCCCTCTTTTGGATCATCGTCTTGGCGTTGGTCGTGGCCATGGGTGCGGCTATATGGATGGTGATGCTGCTCAGTCACAAATACGGGGCGATCAACCTGTGGATCTGGCGCGGCGGCAACTACAGCTATGTGGAGAAGCTCCTCCGCACGCCGACCGACTTCTACGGCTGGGGCTGGGTCAATATGGGGATTGGCGCGGCAATTATGACCGGATTGATGGTCGCGCGCTGGCTCTACGTCTGGTGGCCGCTGCATCCGCTGGGCTACGTGATCGGGCCGATCTGGATCATGGACCACTTGTGGTTCAATATGTTCATCGCTTGGGGAGTCAAGGTAATCGTGCTCAAATACGGAGGCGTGCGGCTCTATCTGAAGACGCGGCCCTTTTTCATGGGGATGATCCTCGGCTACTTCACGCCCGGTGGTTTTTATCTGATCGTTGATCACTTCACCGGCATGACTTGGAACGTGATATTCTGGGGTTGATTTTAGTGTTTGACCCTCGCCACCTAGCGCGCCTCTGCGAAAGTCAAAACGAGTACGCTGCCAACGATGACTGAAGATCACACAACGGACCCAGATCGGCTGCTGCTCTACGGCACCGTAACCATCTCTGGAGCGGCGGTGATGATGCTAGAGCTGTTGGGCACGCGCATCATCGGCCCCTTTTACGGGGTCAGTCTCTACGTGTGGTCGTCGCTCATATCCGTCGCTTTGATCGCCTTGGCACTGGGCTATTACCTCGGCGGCTTGGTCGCCGACAAACAGACGCGCTTTCGGCTTTCCTACGCCATAGCACTCGCCGGCCTGACGACGGCTGTGATTCCGCTTGTCAGTCGCCCGATTTTGCTGTGGACCAACGATCTGGGATTGCGCGCTGGGGCCTTTACTAGTGCCCTGCTGCTTTTTACCTTGCCGCTAACCTGCCTCGGAATGGTGGGGCCACAGGTGATCGCACTGGCGGCGCGGCGGCAGACAGGCGTGGGCATGGCAGCCGGTTCGGTCTTTGCGGTCAGCACGGTCGGCAGCGTGATGGGTACCTTGCTATTGGGATTTTTCCTGCTGCCGGCCCTTGGGTCGCGGATAATTCTCTACGCAGTCAGCGCGGCCTTGATTCTGTTGGCACTCGTCGTCGCATTATACGAGCGGCGGTGGGGCCACGCGGGGCTAGGACTGGTCCTAGCCGCAGCGATCGCGACCGGCGCGGGACTGTGGCTACAGACCGACCCAAAGCCGACCGAACACGGGGATTATCGCCTAGTCCACCAAGCCGAAAGCCACTACGGCTGGGTGCGGGTCGTCGATGACCGCGACCGCCGAGTGCGGTGGATGCTGTCGGACGCTTCGGTCATCAGCGCGCTGCGGCTCGACACGCGCGGGCCGGTACTCAGCTACCAAAAAATCATCGCCGACCTGCCCCAATTGCACCCGGAGGGGCGCAATGCGCTGCTGATTGGTCTCGGCGGGGGCTACATTGCCATGGCCTTTGCAGCCCAAGACATCGACACCGACGCTTTAGAGTTGGATCCAGTGGTGGCCAAAGCGGCACAGCAATACTTTCTCTACGAGCCATCGGGCGCGCTGCTGGTCGGCGACGCCCGCTACGAAATCCGCCGCTTGGACCAGCAATACGACTTCATCGTCCACGACTGCTTCACCGGCGGATCTGTGCCCAGCCACCTGCTGAGCGTCGAAATGCTCCGCGACCTCGACCGGCTCCTCAAAGACGACGGCCTCTTAGCCCTAAACTTCGTCGGCTTCACCGAGGGACCAGAAGCCGATGCCGCGGCAGCCGTGTACCGGACGTTGGGCGAGGTTTATCCCTACCGGCTGGCCCTTGTCTCGCTGCCAGGCGAAGCGTTTAACGACTTTGTCTTCTTGGCTTCGCGGCAGCCGATTTCCCCAGCGTCTGGGGCCGCGTGGCTCGCGGTACACGAACATCCCATGCCCGCCAAGGGCGAACTCATCACCGACGACTTCAACCCACTCGAACGGCTGCAAGTGGCCAAAGCCGAGCGCTATCGTGCCCTCTTGCTAGAGCGCATGGGGCCGATGCTGTTGGCCTTCTGACAAAAGGAGCGTTGCCATGCTAAAAATTCTCAAGGTTCCCGTGGAGCCGCTGACCCCCTCGGCCTTTGCCCCTTTCGGACAAGTCATCTCCACCTTTGACGAGGCCAAACCCGAGGTCGTGGTGGGCGGGCTAGTCGAGCATGAGTACACCGTGCGGGCCGAAGTCGAAGACCCGACATCCGACCAACTCAACCTATCCGAGGGCCGGCTGCGGGCGCACTTTGCCTTTCACGACGACGCCGGGCAGTCCTTCTATCCGAGCCGGCACTGCCCAACCGTCTTTTTCGTGGCCCCGATCCAGCCCATGATCGAGCCGGAGAATCTGCGCGCCTTTTACTCCGACGGCAGCACCGGCATCTGCATGCACCTAAAGGTGTGGCACACCATGCCCGTGTGCCTGCGCGGCGAGGAGGTGTACCTAACCGCGCGCGGCAACCAGAACTACCACGACCACTCGGTTGACGTTCATTTCGACCAAGACCGCGGCTTGGCCCTACTGCCCGACATGAGCAGCGTCCCCAACTGGCAGGAGTAGCCAATGGACAAGATGCGCCTAGCCCTCGTCGGCTGCGGCGGCATGGGCACCCGCCATCTGCACGGCCTCAAGCAGCTAGCCGATTCCCCCTTCGACGCAGTCGAACTGAGCGCGGTGTGCGACATCAGCGCGGAAAACGCCGCGATGGCCGCCGCCGAAGCCGAGAAGCTCCTCGGGGTCCGTCCCAAGGTCTGCACCAATATGGAGGCGATGGTCCAGCAGGTGCCGGATCTGGAAGCCGTGGACGTGGTGACCGATCCTTCGGTGCATCACACCGTCGTCTGCGAGGCCCTCGACTTGGGATTGCACGTGCTAGTGGAAAAGCCGCTGGCCATCACGGTGCGAGCCTGCCAGCAGATCCTCGACGCAGCTGCGCGCAACGAGCGCATTGTCTCCGTAGCTGAAAATTTCCGCCGCGATCCTTCGGCCCGCATCGTGCGCCACTTGATCGACACCGGTGCCATCGGCACGCCCTATATGGGATTGTACCACTCGCTCGGCGCGGGCAATTCCATCTTTATCACCCCTTGGCGCCACCGCCGGGAGTTGGGCGGCTTTATCCTCGATATGGCCGTGCACTTCACTCACATGATCCGCTACCAATTGGGGGATTTTGCCGAGGTCTATGCCGATGCGCGGATGGTGGAACCGGAACGGCAAAAATCGGCATCCATGTCCATGGACTACGAATTCTACAAAAAGCGCTTCGCGGCCATGCCCGAGCGCGTACCCGCCGCGGCCGAGG
>JAPOYQ010000896.1:1000-6592 GCA_026706505.1 Gemmatimonadota bacterium | reverse complement strand
CATCCCGCACGTCCCCATGATCGTGACCAATACGTCGCCAGATCGAACTGTGTACCTCTTCAGATCTTCATATTTCTCATTGGTTATGAATCGTCGCTCACCCCACAAGAAGCGGTTTTTTACGGCATTGTCGATTCCAAGTACAGCAACCGGTCCATCGTCCAGAAACTCCTCATGAAGCAACTGACTACCGAATGGTCCAGTCCGAATCGACCCCCTTTCGTGAGCTGCTAGCTCAGCCACTGGCGATGTTCTCCAAGTGTCCTGTCCGCTGTAACCGAGCATGTCGATGAATATGGATTGCATCAGGGAGTCGAGCTTGGCGAGTGCCTGACGGCGCTTGGCTCGGAGCTCCTCGGCAGTATCCAGCACCACTGCAATTCGCCGCTGCTCTTCAATTGGAGGAAGACTGATCGGTACCGAAGACACAACCCTTTTGGACACCTCTTTGAAGGTCGCCCCGTTTCCCCTTGCCTCAAGTTGAACGCGGTAGCGGCGAAGCCACCAGTAAAGGAACTTCGAGTCAACTTGGGAGTGATCGGGGACCAGGCTCTTGAACCCCTGGTTAGTGGCCATCGGAACGGTGTTTATGGCGACTAGCCCGATTGGGGCCCGCGAACTAAGCAGAACTGAATGGGCGGGAAGAATTGAGGAAGCGCAGCTCTTGAGTCCTGCTGTGGTCAGCGTGCGCGCCGTAGAGTCGATGTACATCCCTCCTAGCCCACTCAGGTCTGTTGGAGTTACCCAAGGGACTCCGCCACCCCAATATTGCTCAACGGATGTCTTCGGTGTAGCACCCGAAACGATCTCTGCAATATCGCCAAGAGTTGTGTCGCGCCATTTGGCCGTCATCTCAGCATCACTTTGAGATCTTCGATTCCCACCTGGATGTCTTCTTCGAGCGCAGCGAGTTCATCGAGAATCTCAGATGGTGGTGCGTATTCGATCTCGTCGTAAACGACCTCTTTGTACCGGTTGATGCTGAGGTCGTAGTCGTAAGCGGCTATGTCGCCCTTGGGCACGCAAAAGGACTGCTCGGCACGAGCGCGCTCAAGCTCCGATCCCTCTCGATTATGCCAGCGTGCAAGAGCATCGGGCAGGTTGTTCCTGATGTGGTCCTCGCTATTCAATGGCTCTACTGCATTCCCCAGCTTGTCCTCCTGCATGAGTGGGGTGCGCTTGTCATCGAGGCTGTAGCCATCAGCTTCAAGGTCGTAGAACCACACCCGGTCGGTGCCACCGGAGTTTGTCTTGGTGAACATCAGGATCGCAGTTGAAACGCCGGCATAGGGCTTGAAGACACCAGAGGGCAGGGAGATAACGCCGTCGAGCTTCTGGTCCTCTACCAGGATGCGGCGAAGCTCCTTGTGGGCTTTGGTTGAACCGAATAGCACTCCATCAGGCACGATCACCGCCGCTCTGCCGCCAGGCTTCAGAAGCCGGAGGAACAGCGCCAAGAACAGCAGCTCGGTCTTCTTCGTCTTGACCATTTGCAATAGGTCTTTCGCTGTGCCCTCGTAGTCGAGTGACCCAGCAAAGGGCGGATTGGCAAGGATCAGGCTGTAAGCCTCTGCGTCACCTGCGTGGTCCTCGGCCAGAGAGTCCCGGTAGCTAACGTCCGGATTCTCCACTCCGTGGAGCTGCATATTCATTGAGCCGATGCGAAGCATCGTGTTGTCGAAGTCATACCAGGAGAACATCTCATTGTGGAAGTGCTTCCCCTGCACGGCGTCCGTCAACGCAGTTGGGTGGTTGTCTCGGATGTACTCCCCAGCCGCTACCAAGAACCCACAAGTCCCACTAGCGGGATCACAGATCATGTCGTCTGGCTGAGGACCCACCATCTCAACCATGAGCCGGATGATGTGTCGCGGCGTCCGAAATTGGCCGTTCTGTCCCGCAGTGGCGATCTTGGAGAGCATGTACTCGTAGACATCGCCCTTGGTGTCCCGGTCCACCATCGGAATGGCGTCTAGACCATCAACTGCCTTCTGAAGCAACGCCGCGGTGGGAATCGTCAGGCGGGCATCCCTCATGTGCATGGCATGCGTACTTTCCTCAGCACGCTCTTCTAGGAATGGAAAGACGTACTCGTCCACCACCTCGTACATCTCCGCAGGTGCCATGTTCTTGAACCTCGACCAACGAAGATCGCCGAACGGTCGTCCCTTGGCCCTGCCCTCAGGATGGAAGAGCTCCCCATCCGGAAAGACGATGTCGTCAATCGGCTCCCCTGTCTGGTTCGCCTTGTTCTCTGCCAGCGTCTGCCGCTCATCCAGAGCCTTGATGAACAGCAGGTATGTGAGCTGCTCCATTACCTCCAGTGGGTTCGAGATGCCCCCCGACCAGAAGTCATTCCATACAGCGTCGATCTTGCTCCTCAGCTCCCCCGTGATCATCACTCCCCATTTCAGCCGAAACAACGCTCCCGCGCACCATCCCCGAAGGCCACTCGGATCACCTGGCTTGCGGTTCAGCAAGCTCAATCGGACGTGGCGGCAGGGGTGGGATGGGTCAGTGACAACTTGCTTTCGAGCTCAACGAGCGCCACGACGGTCCGGTTGGTGCGATTGACCTGAGCCTGAACATCGACTTCCTGGTCGCCGACGCATAGAGGAAGGCAGCGCTCGCAGTCACGTGCCAGCGGGAGGTTGCTGAGCACAGTGTGGGTTGATGGTGCGGATCGGATTGCACGACGCCGTTGGATGGGCATGCCTGAGGCTCCTTGTAGGCGCCAGCGGCCTTGGTCGAGCGAGAAGTGCAGGAGTGATTTGTGCCAATGGTTGACTTCTCGATTTCGCAGGAGAGCCGCGCTTAGCGATACTTCTGCTCGGTTGGACATGAGCCGCAGGATGCTTAGATTCTGAGGTCGGGAATAAAATCTCCGTGCCCACTGGTGCGGCATGAGAAGGGCCGCGGCGATTTCATCACAGAGTCGTTCTTCGTCGTCGCTACTCCCAACCCTACGGTATGCGATCCTGGGCGATCCCGGGTGGGCTAGTGCCCAGTGGGCGAGTTCGTGGGCAAGCGTGAAACGCCTCCGACCGCGACCGAGGCCGTGCCGCAGATAGACGATGGCGCGCATGCCATCGTGTTCGAGCCGACCCTCCTCTGCCATATCGGCCTCGAGGACTTCATCTACCCCCATTTGTGCCGCTAGCGCATCCAAGTCAATGGGCGGCTGGGGTGAAACGTTGAGTCGTTGGAATAGCCAGGAGGCGAGCGCTTCAGATCGTCTGGTCATTGAAAGACGTACCGACGTGCGAAATCGACCCAATCCTGTACGGCTGTGAGGGGCAGCCGTCGGATGCCACCTCGGGCGAGTTCCAAGCGGGCTCGTGATTCGACTTGGAGTACTTGCATTGGCGTCCATTCGTATTCTTGTGCCGCGGTTGCGAGCCCATTGGACTGATTCGGCGAAAGTTCTGGGAGGGGATGCGGATTCAATGCCTCTCCGGGTTCGAGACCAAGCGCGCGCGACATGGCAATGAGTTCGGAAACGGATCCGTCTAGCAGGGCCTCGGGGTGGAAAAGTTCTTCGATTCGTTCGACGCTCATGCTGGCGACGGCGGCAATCGCCTCCACGGAATCTTCAGTGGAGTTGAAGGCTTCGACGAGCCGGCCAGCAGCGCGAAGAGCAATGATGAGCTCCCCAGTTCCAGATCGCGCCCGAGACTCAACAGCAGCACCCCAGTCGTCAACCCACCCTTCGACCGCATTGCGCAATTCGTCCTCGGTGGTGGCCCGACGCACGCACATTTGGGCTGGTGTCCCTTGGATCTGACGGCTAAGTGGGGTGTCATCGGGCAGTATCACGAGTACCGGCAACCGGCGGGCCACGGCCCACGCGAACTCTTGGCCAGCACCGAGACTCCCACCATGGTCGCCCAGCAATATGAGACCTGAAGCCCGGCGCACATGTTCCCTGTTGGATTCATAAATCTCAGAGGGAGGTCGGGTGTCGGTAGGCCGAGGAGCTGACCACAGCACTGGAAGGTGAACTTGCCAGGGCTGCCCATCTTTGCCTGAGGATTCAATAATGGTCCGGTCGATGATTTCACAGCGGCGCGAGATTTCCTCTCGGTCGCCGTCCTCAAGTGCTGTAAGGGCGGATGCCACGTAGATGTGGGTCACGGGGCGATCGTCTAGCTCGAAAGCTAGCTGTTCCCCGTCGGTAGGAGTTGAGTGTTCGGTCATGTCACTCGGGTTCCCACCCAGATGATGAAGCCATCTTCGTCGACAGTTCCCGCGGCAGCGGCCAACATCATCTCGACCGTATCGTCACCCTCTGGATCGTCCGGAGGTTCGGACCATTTGGCACCGTTACGTTCGGCCATATCGACCATCGCGAGAAATGCCACCCTCTTATTCCCGTCAGGGAAGGGGTGGTATCGCACCAGTCGGTATCCCAGCACTCCGATCTTTTGGACGAGTCCGGGGTGGCATTCGATTTCCCCGAACGTGGCCCCGGGCGCATGGACCGCAGAATCCGCCGTGTTGATGCGACTCGTTCGATGAAGCACCTCGGGCTCGATGTCCAAAACGGCGGCAGCGATCATGACAATGTCATCGAGTCCGAGGTAGTTCACCGTGACCTATTCAGCCAAGCGTTCGAGGATCCTCTGATAGCGCGCCATCGACGCGGCGAGCCGCTCCTGGAACCCATCGTCGGCCCGCCGGCTCTCGATATGGCTCTCAATGGCATCTCGCACGGCCTCGGACACGCTCACACCATCGACTTCAGCAACCAACTCCAACTCGTCAGCCTGGTCAGCCGAAAGTCGCAACGTCATTGCCTTTGGTGTATCTGCCATGGTGCCTCCCAATATCGGGTCACACTCCAACATAATTTCTTGGTTATGGAGTTGCAAGTCATCTTGCTACCATGATACCAATATGCTCCCAGATGCGACCGAGAGCAACCGTAGAAGTCAAGGAAATGAGGCAACTCCATTGAAACAGGCTTCGCTTGAGATGGCCCGTAATGAGTAGTAGTCGCCCCAAGATCGACCAAGACGTGCGGCTTGCTGTGTGGGTACGCGCAGGAGGTCGCTGCGCGATCTGCAACCGGTACCTACTGGAGTCGGAGCTAACGCACCGTGAGCTCCGATTTGGAGAGATGGCCCATAACGTCGGGCAGCGCGACTCAGACCGCTCACCACGAGGAAGGTCAGACCTGCCTATCGACGAGCGCGATACGGCAGACAACATTGTGTTGCTGTGCGGCGGATGCCACACAGAGGTAGACAATTTGAAGCAGGTGGACCTGTTCCCTGTAGAGAAAATCGATGCAATCAAGAGTCGTCACGAGAGTCGGATTTTCTCAGCAACTGCCAGCGTCGGTGCAAAAAACACCGCAATCCTGCGCCTCAGCGCACCAATTCGAGACGTTCCCGTCGAAATCGCTCCCGACGTTGCGGCATCTGCCGTGCTTGCAACGTCAGATCGATTCCCAAACCTTCCATTTGCCCACGACAGACAGGGGGTTGACATCGATCTGCGGAGCATCCCGTACGAAGACGCGCCAACAAACACCTACTACAAGGCATGCGCAGACCGAGTCGACCAGCTCCTAGACCGACTCGTGCGGCC
>JAPOYQ010000896.1:0-990 GCA_026706505.1 Gemmatimonadota bacterium | reverse complement strand
AACGGCGAGATCAAACACCTGAGCGTCTTCGCGATGGCCCGATTACCGCTGCTGGTTTACCTCGGTTCTCGCCTTGATGATGCTACCGACTGCGACATCTACGAACCCCGCAGCACAATTGCACCTTGGATTTGGGACGAAGAAAGCGAGCCAGTTGATTTTCACTTTCGCTGTGAACTACAAGGGGAGCCGACGGCAACCGATGCAGTTCTTATCGTCAATGCGTCGGGAACGACCTTCCCAATCCCAACGGAACTCTCGGGACTAGCCCGTTACGTCGTCGAACCTCGAGATCCTGTGCCCCAGGTCAACACTGTGGCCTGCAGGGCAACCCTGGGTTCCTTCGAGCGAGCCCTGAGATCGCTACTGGGCGAACTTGAACAGTCAGCCAAGAGCCTAAAGCGACTTCATCTATTTGCTGCAGCACCCGTATCGGTTGCCATCACTTTGGGTCGCGCAATCGGATGGGGGATCCATCCAAATCTCGTGACTTACGACCTCAACGATGGGGAATACCACTATGCATTGGAGATAACACCACCATGAGACATACCCCTGCTTTCGACAAGTTCCTCCGCGATGTCGTCAATCTTCCGCAAACACGGCTCGATGAACTAGACACCAACGTGAACGCCATATTCGAGGCGCTGCGAAACGCGGAGACACTAGGGTCATATGTCCTCAAGAAGATCCCTCAGGGATCGTGGGCGCACCGCACCATAATCCGCCCCGTGGACGACCTTGAATTCGACGCAGACTTCTTGCTGCATCTCAGAGACCATCCGACCTGGTCCCAGAACCCACAGGACTACCTTGTCCATCTAGAGGCCGCGCTAAGGGCCCACGGGGTATACGGCGAGATGATTGAAGACGACATCAAGTCGCGGTGTGTTCGCGTCGTCTACGCAGACGAGCACCACGTCGATATTGTCCCGTACCTGATTCTCGCCAGTGGTCGCAAGGTGATCGTCAACCGCGACATAAACGACT
>JAPOYQ010000269.1 GCA_026706505.1 Gemmatimonadota bacterium | reverse complement strand
CTTTCCATGTCGGGCCGCTCCACTTGGCGCGAGGACTACGTGCCCTACCTGCACGACTTCCCGCACATCACCTTCCCCCATCCAGATCACTGTCCGTACTGCCAAGACCGACCCGCCTGTACGCTCTCCTGCGCCGAAGAGCTGGAGCGGGTTATTAAACAAGAGGGAAGCGAGTACATCTCCGCCTTCATCGCCGAGCCGATTTCGGGCACTTCTTGCTGTGGCCTGATGCCACCGCCCGACTACTTCCCCACCATCCGCGCGATCTGCGACCGCTACAACATCCTGATGATCATCGACGAAGTGGTCACCGGCTACGGACGCACGGGCCTCAATTTCGGCATTGAGCACTGGGACGCCATTCCAGACATCATAGCCACTGGCAAGGGTCTCGCCAGCGGGTACACGCCCATTGCCGCCACCCTAGTCCGCGACGAGATCTACGACGGGATCTACAAAAAACAAAACCACTACGTCCACGGCCACACCTACGGCGGCAATCCGCTCTCTTGCGCCATTGCCCTCGCCGTGCAGAACTATATCCAAGACCACGACTTGGTCACTCGCTGCGCGCAGATGGGCGACTTGATGCTAGAGAAGATGCAGCCCTTAATGGACTCGCCCATAGTCAGCGCGGTGCGCGGCAAGGGCCTGCTCACTGGCGTGGAGTTCGCAAAGGACAAGGCGACCGGTACGCCCTTTGACCCCGCTCAGGGCGTGTCGGCCGCGATCGTCAACCGGGCCTTTGCCAAAGGCGTGCTCATCATGCCCGGCTCGCCTGGGTTGATTGACGGCGTCAGCGGCGACCACATTGCCATCAGCCCGCCCTTTACCATTAGCGAAGAACAGGTCGAGGAAATCGCGCAGGTGATCGCGGATGTGGTTGGAGACATGGAGCGGGAATTGGGATATTGAGCTAGAAAAAACACTGCGTACCTACATTGCCGTAGAGGAGGATTACCATGAAACTCGGCACCTTTATGATGCCCTTGCACCCCCCGGAAAAAGACCGCACTGAATGCTTTGCCGAGGACGTCGAGTTCGTCGTCCGCGCCGATCAGCTCGGCTTCACCGAGGCTTGGGTCGGCCAGCACCACACTGTCGCGTGGGAGCCGATCCCGTCCAACGACCTCTTCATCGCTCACGTCCTGCCCCTGACGCAAAACATCCGCTTGGGCACGGGCGTCTCCATCATGCCGCAGCACCACCCGGTCAATGTCGCGGTGCGGCTGGCCTATCTTGACCACCTGTCCAAGGGCCGCTTCAACTGCGGCTTCGGCCAAGGCGGCGTCGCCACCGACTGGGGCCTTTTTGACCTGCCCGATCCCAAGACGCAAGGGCTGATGACCGTCGAGAGCATCGACATGGTCCTCAAGCTCTGGCAGGCGGAGGCCCCGTTTGACTTTGCGGGGGATTTCTACCGCATCAAAATTGAGGAGGCGAACTCCGAACTCGGCATCGGCGAACTGCTCAAGCCCTACCAGCAGCCACACCCACCTATTGGTATGAGCGTGATAAGAAGCGACTCCATGGCCGCGACCATGGCCGGCCAGCGGGGCTATCTGCCCATCAGCACCAATCTCGTCGCTCCTTCGATCTTGACTCAGCACTGGCAGACCTACAGCGCTGGGGCCACTGATGCTGGTCTGCCCGCGCCCGAGCGCACCCGCTGGCGCATCTCGCGCAGCATTCTCGTCGCCGATGACGAAGCGCGCGCTTGGGATTACGCGCTCGACGAAAAGAGCGCTTTCTGCCGCGCCTATGAATACCTGATCGCCGTACTCAGCGGTGCGCAAATGCTCCACATTACGAAGCACGATCCGGAGGTGCCCGACGAGGAGGTCACGCCCGAGTATCTGATCAGGAATCTGTGCATCATCGGCGACGTGCAGTCGTGCGTAGATCAGCTACAGGGCTTGTGGGAGACGACCGGGGGCTTTGACACGCTGCTGATGATCGCCCACGACTGGGACGACCGGCCGCTGTGGGAGCGCTCGATGGACTTGCTCGCCAACCGAGTCGTGCCGCAATTGCCGTCGGTATAGGGCGCGTTAGGTCTCCAAAGCCTTCGCCTGTTCGCCCAATGCGATCAGGTCCTCTGCAATGGAGCGCAGCCGGGGCCTTGCTAAGAGCTCTGGATCAACGTCGAAAGCGTAGGATGCGTAGTGCTGCATAGAGCGCAGCTTAGCCTCGGTGTCGGGCCGGGTGACGAACTTGAAAGCAACGTAGCGCCGCTCGGGAAACTTGCCGTAGGCCGCATGAAAGAGGCTGTGGTGGAAAAAGACCACGTCGCCGGGCGTTGTCTCTACCGCGCAGGCGGGGATGTCCTCGCCCCGCGCCCCGAAGCTGTCGCCGATCGTGCCGTCCTTGAAGTGGTGGGACTGTAAGGGCCACAGCCACTCGTGGAAGGGCATGCGGTGCGAACCGGGGATCACCCGCAGGGCGCCCTGCTCTTTGGTGGTAGGCGTCAGGTAGAGCATCACCTTGAGCCGCGGATACTCGGTCTCTGCGGCCCCTGGCCGATCCGCATGCCAGTTGTGTTCCCCCTTTTCGGTACGCCCCTCCTTGTTGCCCTCCGATCCCGACCACAGGAAATCGTCTCCTAAGAGATCGGCGGCCACCTGGAAAATGCGGTCGTCCTCGGCTAAGTCCAAAAGCCGGGGATTTAGCTCGGCAAAAGGCGCAAGGCCCTGGTGCTGGCCGTCATCGGGTTGGCCGCCCCGATCCTCGCGCCACACTTGGTCGGCAGCTTGGGTAATCTCGGCCATCTCTTCCGGGGAAAACGCTTGGCGCAGGCAGAGAAAGCCAAAGACGTCAAAGTGTTCTTTTTGTTTGGTCGTCAGCATCGGCAGTCCTCCTCGCGTAGCGGTTTATACGTCAGCAAGATAGACAAGGCCCGCGCTGCCGCCAACCGGTGTTGGTGGGCGTAAATCTCCTTTCTAGTTTAATTTTATATCTATGTACACGGATTCTCCGTTTTATCTTCCCCCATTACGGATTCTCCGTTTTATCTCCCTCACACTAAACGAAACGACGATTTTCATGCGGATCATGCGCTCGCTAGCTTTCTGTTTTATCCTCGCCTCGGTGGCCCATGCCGCGGACAGCACCATTCTCCGCGCCCACGCCTTCACTCTCTATGGCGACCCCAAGTACGGGCCTGATTTTACCCACTTCGACTACGTCAATCCCGACGCCCCCAAAGGCGGCGAAATCCACCTCGCCGCCATCGGCACGTACGACAACCTCAACCCCTTTACCCTCAAGGGCGTGGGTGCCGCTGGTTCGCTGATGCTCTACAACCGGCTCTGCACCAAGTCCAAGGACGAGCCGTTTACCGAATACGGCCAGCTCGCCGCGCAGATGCAGATGCCGGAGGATCGCTCTTGGATCATCTTCGAGCTCCACCCCGCAGCGCGCTGGCACGATGGCGTTCCCGTGACCACCGACGATGTGATCTTCAGCTTTGAAATTCTCACTACTAAGGGCATCCCGTTTTTTCGCACTTTTTACGCCGACGTCGATACGGTCTTCGCCCTCGACGAGCGCCAAGTGAGGTTTGAGTTCAAAGAGGGCACCAACCGCGAAATGCCGCTGATCATCGGCCAGTTGCGCGTATTGCCCAAGCACTATTGGGAAGGGCGCGAATTCGCCGCCACTACGCTTGAGCCGCCTTTGGGCAGCGGACCGTATAAGATCGCCGAGTTCGAGCCGGGCCGCTCGATTACCTACGAGCGCGTCGATGACTACTGGGCGCGCGACCTGCCCGTGCACAAGGGCCGCCACAACTTCGACCGCATCCGCTACGAGTACTACCGCGACCAGACTGTGGCCATCGAAGCCTTTAAGACGGGGGAGTACGACTATCGCCTGTTGAGCGATTCCAAGGAATGGGCCACCCACTACGAAGACTTTGCGCCGATCGCCGAGGGACGGATGATCAAGGTGCAGATCCCACACCAGCTCATCCGCGGCATGTCGGGCTTTGCGTTCAACACTCGGCGCGACAAGTTCAAAGATCCCAAGGTGCGGCAGGCGCTCGCCTATGCCTATGACTTTGAATGGACTAATAAGAATCTGTTCTATGGTCTCCTCACCCGCAGCAACAGTTATTGGGGCAACTCAGACCTCGGGTCGTCGGGGCTGCCCTCGGGACAGGAGTCGGAAATTTTGGCGGCGTACCGGGGGCGGATACCGGACGAGGTGTTTACTACGGCCTACGCGCCGCCGGCTACTAACGGCTCGGGACAGTTGCGCCAAAACTTGCGCACGGCTAAAAAATTGCTCGCCGAAGCTGGCTGGACCGTGGTCGATGGGAAGCTGACTCACGCTGAGAGTGGCGAGGTGATGCGCTTTGAATTCTTGCTCGGGTCCTCGTCGTACGAGCGCGTCCTCAGCCCTCTCGTGCAAAACCTAGAACGCCTCGGCATTGAGGCGACCATCCGCACCGTGGACGCGGCTCAGTACCAGAACCGCGTCCAGGATTTTGACTTCGATATAATCGCCGCCTCGTGGCGTCAGACCTTGAGCCCGGGCAATGAGCAGCGCAACTTCTGGTCGAGTGCGGCGGCGCGATCTGCGGGCAGCCGCAACTACGTCGGCATTGCCGACCCGGTCATCGACGAGCTAATCGAGCACCAGATCGCTGCCCCCGACCGTCCAACACAGGTCGCGATAACCCATGCCCTCGACCGCATCTTGCTCTGGAACCACTACGTAATCCCCGACTCGCACAGCCGCTCCTATCGCTTGGCCTACTGGAACAAGTTCGGGCGAATGCCAAAGCCAGCCCCCAATGGGTTGGGCTTTCCCGACACGTGGTGGTGGGACGCGGAAAAGGCGGCGCGTTTAGAATCCAAATGAATGTCGTGAATATCGCGCTTGAATCGTCCATTGACAGAAAGTTGACTATGCACATCGCACTTTTCTTAATCGCCGTTCTGACGGTGCTTCCCGTCCGTGCCGACAACTACGTCGGCCACGGCATCTCCATTTACGGCGAGCTCAAATACGGCCCCGACTTTACCCATTTTGAATATGCCAACCCCGACGCTCCGAAGGGCGGTACGCTGCGCTTAGGTTGGATCGGCACCTTCGATAGCCTCAACCCCTATATCCTCAAGGGCCTTGATCCGCCGCGTCTAGGTAGCTTGATCTACGACACCCTCACCGAAAGCGCCGAAGACGAAATCGCCGTCGGATACGGCTGCCTCGCCGAGCGCATCGAAGTCCCGCCCGACAATTCTTGGGTGCTCTATACCTTGAGGCCGGAGGCGCGCTGGCACGACGGCAAGCCCATAACCCCCGAGGACGTGATTTTCTCTCTGGAGATTTATAAGACCAAGGCGCATCCCAGATTCCGCAACTACTTTGCAGCCATTGAATCCGCCGAAAAAGTCGGAGCGCGCCAGGTCCGGTTGATCTTCAGTGGAGAGACCAACAAAGAACTGCCGCTAATTTCCGGCCAGATGGCCATTCTACCCAAACACTACTGGGAAGGCCGCAACTTTGAGGAGACCACGCTCGACCCGCCGCTGGGCAGCGGTCCCTACCGGATTGCCGCAGTCGAAGCCGGGCGCTCGATCACCTACGAACGCGTCGATGACTACTGGGGCCGCGATCTGCCCGTCAACAAGGGCCGCTTCAACTTCGACCGCATCCACTTCGATTACTACCGCGACCAGACCGTGGCCATTGAGCCACTCAAGGCCGGTGAATTTGACTATCGCCGCGAAAACTCGTCCAAGGACTGGTCAACTGCCTACGAGGGAGAAGCCTTGGCCGCTGGCAGGCTAGTCAAGGACCCACTGCCTCATCAGCGCGCCGCTGGTATGCAGGCGTTCTGGTTCAACACGCGCCGCGCCAGATTTGCAGATCCCAGGGTGCGGCAAGCCCTCGGCTACGCCTTTGACTTTGAGTGGACTAAAAAGAATCTGTTCTACGGTCTCTATACCCGCAGCAACAGCTACTTCGCCAATTCGGAGTTGGCCTCTGTGGGGTTGCCCTCGGGCCGGGAGTTGGAAATTCTAGAGGAGTACCGGGGACGCATCCCCGACGAACTTTTTACCACTGAGTTTCAACTACCTACCACCGACGGTTCGGGTCGGCTCCGGCAAAATCTGCGCACCGCCCAAAAGCTGTTGCAAGAAGCGGGCTGGGCAGTTGTCGATGATGTCCTGACCCACGCCGAGACCGGCGAGGTCATGGAAATCGAATTTTTGCTCTCCAGTTCGTCGTGGGAACGCATTGTCGCGCCGATGATTCCCAACCTCGAACGCCTCGGCGTCAAAGCGACGATCCGCATTGTCGATCGGACCCAGTATCAAAACAGGGTCCAAGCCTTTGACTACGACATCATCTCACTGGTCCGAGGTCAGAGCCACAGCCCAGGCAATGAGCAGCGCAACAACTGGACCAGCGCTGTTGCGGACGAGCCGGGCAGCGGCAATGTCGCCGGCATTAAAGACCCGGTCGTCGACGAGTTGGTCGAACGATTGATTCAGGCTCCCAGCCGCGCCGAACTGGTGGCGACGACTCGGGCGCTGGATCGAGTATTGCTGTGGGGGCACTATACCATCCCGCACTGGTACAGCGGCAACTTCCGCG
>JAPOYQ010000228.1 GCA_026706505.1 Gemmatimonadota bacterium | reverse complement strand
CGGTCCGGCTGCGCAGCGCGATGGAGGTTCCCGGGGGCGTGTCTCCCTCCCACTCGATCGAACTCAGCGTCCGGGCACCGTCCAGCGTGATTAGGGGCGACGTGAGTGAGACGCGAGGCTGGTATCCCTCGCCGTAGATTTGGATCTCCCGCGTGTCTGCGTTGCCTCCCGCCAGGCCGCCGGAATAGGGAATGCTGATGTAGCGGGCGACCGTGGGTTCGAACAGGTTGACGTGGTAATCCATGCCACCGTCGCCCCCGAGCGCCTGGCTGGTCCAAGCCAGTGTGCCTTCAGGTGTCAGACTGCCGTCTGAGGTCTGGATTTCGTACTGGGTGATGGGTCCCCAGTACCCCGCATTGAGGAAGAACATCTGCACTCGATCCACCCAGAAGAAGGCGCCCAGATCGAAGAAGAACCAGCGTTGGCGGTGCTCCAAGGTGGTGGTCCCGACCGTCGTTTCATACAAGCCGTCCACCAAGCTGGTGACTACGGTGGTATCAATCTCTATCTTTTGCGCCACTCCCCGGCGGGCGGTCAACCCCAGGGCGATGTTCTCGCCTATTGTCCGCACTTCCATCTCGGCCAGACGAGGACGCTCGCGGCGGAAGTACCGGACCTCGCCACGCGATCCCGCGTCGATCGCCTCGTAGATCTCCGGTTCGACCCGGATGCTCCCATCGGCCACCTTCTTATAGTAGTCCACCGTCCCTCGGCGGGCGGGCTCCAAGGCGTCGTAGATCTCGCGGGATACTTCGGCGCCTCGCACCGAGTCACTTTCCGTCACCACGAGCTGGACGTAGCGGATCTCGTCTCCCCGCCAGTGCGGATCGCGGGCGTCTCCCGACGGCTCCAGCTCAATGTCGAAGACCCGTTGGTTTTTGTTCGCGCCCGGACTCGCGTAAACGACGACGTAGCCCTTGACGTCCCTCAGGCCCTGCTCGGGACGCTCGCCATCCGAGGTCAGCAGGGTATACTGGAGAAAGGGATCGCCAAGATCCTCGTCCACAAAGGTCAGGAGGATACGAGTCGCGGACGCGATCCGCCCTAGATCCAACTCGAACCACCAGTCGCGCAGTGGCTGGTCCGGGTCGGGCTGCCAGTACGAGGTCAGATCTCCGTCGAAGAGGTTGGCTACCCCGGCCGCATTGGTGCCGGCACGCACCGCATCCAGCAAGTCGACGTCTTCAGCCTTGACTCCTTTGGGTGGGTTCCGTCGCAGGTGTTCGACAATGTCTTGGGTCGCGTCGATATCCTTGGCCACAAAGTTCGGTCGGGCCGCGTTCGCCGGGGCGAAGAACTCCACCGTGCCGACCGGGAACTCCCAGGTTTTCAGGTGGCGGCCTTCTACCACGATCTGGTTGCCGCGAATGACGTACCCTTGGCCCCAGACCGCACTGCCACACAGGACCCAGAGAGCCAGCGCCGTGCTGATCCTGCCGTTCATGTTGCTACGTCTCTTTCGCATTTGGGAGCCGTTGACCAAATTCCTGTGGTCCTCAATACGCCACCGCGATCAGGCGGGTTCCGCTGTCGCGGCCCCCTTCGCGATCGACCGCGACCCGGCATACGTAGAGCCCTGGCGGCACTAGCTGGCCGTTACTGTCCCGTCCGTCCCAAGGCTGGATGTACTGACCCGAATGATCCCAGCCCACATATACCTCCCTCACTAGCCGGCCCGACATATCCCACACCCCCACCTCCACCAGCCGGTCCTCGGTCAATTTCAGTAGATCGTACTGGATCGCCACTGCGTCGTTGATCCCATCTCCGTTGGGCGTAAATGCGGTCGGCTCGACCTGCAACCCGTTCACAATCGACGCGCCCAGCGACAGCGTCTCGACCGACAGACGGTTGCCGTCTAGCCTGTTGGTCGCATCGCCGCCCCGCACCGGTTGCCAGACCTCCTCCGGTGCTTGGCTGTCGAAAATGCGACCCTGGAAGGTCGCCGCATACCGATACACCTCGCCCCGCAGCCGAACCTCGAACAACTCACCGCTCTGGTCCACCGCCAGCCGTGGGAAGCTCACCACCACCCGGTCCGCGGTGCGCAGGCTGTCTACCTCTGTGAAGGCCACCGCCGCTCCCGCCACCTCGACCTCGACCACCTCCACCACTCGACCTCCCTGAAAGCGCAACTCGAGGCTGTCGAAACCCCGATCCTGCAGCGACAAGGTGGGCCGCATCGCGTACGTGAAGTCGGTCAGCTGTGAAGCCTCGGCCTGCCACGGATCCACCTCTCCCACCAGATCCGTCGCCGCTGGCGGCGACGAGACTGCAAATTCGAGGAAATTCACCTGCCCCCCATCCAGAAAATCACTGGCGAAGTCAAGCGAAAACTGCACGTGGTTGCGCGGCCGCGGTGCCACCATTGGCACTCCCAGACTGTCGCCAAACGAATACGGTGCCGACCACAGATCCCAGTTTGCCGCGTCGTGGGTGATGCGACCTTTCTCTTTTTCCTTCAGCTTGTCGTACTGCGCCCGGGTCAGCGGCGATCCGTCCGACCCATACGGCACCTCCTCGTCGGCGCGAAAGGTCCGCCGCCAATACCGGGACGGCTCGGGATCGTCGCCGCCATGACTGCGGATCGTTACCCGGGCCGACTCGTCTTGGCGACCCGACCAGCGCACCCAACCTAGGCTGGAGGGCCCCCCCAGCGGAATGGTGTTCGAGGTATAGCTGGCGAACGGCACATACCCCTCGGCGAACACCTCCAGCTCCGCAATCTCCCACGCCTGCCGCTGAAACGGGTTGACCCACAGGGCGAGCTGTCGCACCGGCGTCCGGTCTAGAGGGATCTCCACCACCGGGCTCTTGTTCTCCGTGATCTCCGCCACCAGATTGAAGTCGAGTTTGGTGCCGACAAGTTTGCGCTGGAATGCCATATGAGACCGATTCGGCGTTCCCCCGTGGGGTTCGCCACTGCCGGTGGCGATAGCCATGTGCTCAATGTAGTTTGGGGAGCCGGGACGCGGCGACACCCGCACTCGGTTCACCGGGAACAGGCCGCCGAGGTCGAAGTAGAGGGTGAAGCCGGTGAT
This sequence comes from Gemmatimonadota bacterium, assembly GCA_026706505.1. The sequence continues at coordinate 3,568 of JAPOYQ010000228.1, read as the reverse complement.
ACCGCCGCCCGGACTGTAATCCGACAGCGACGCATTGTGCTCCAAGAAGAAGGTGGTGAAGTCGCCATCGGCAACCACGTCCAGAGTTGGATCGCGGCCATAGCCCGAGTAGCGCTCGGTCATCAGAAAGCCGCCCCGTTCTTCCACTGTGGCTAGGATGCTCTCGTCGCTGCCGTAGTAGTAGGGGGCCAGCACTCCATCTAGGTTGACGCTGTCGAAGTCGCCGGCTTGGGCAAGATCCACATCGGCCCAACTCAACTGCTCGAACTCGACGCTGCCGTCTGCTACCTCGGGCAGCAGGGGAAAGCTCGCGTAGTCCTCGCCGCCCAGTCGATAGATCTTTACTGCTTCTGCCGGACGCCACATCCCTGCGCTCGTCACTAGGCACAAGAGCAAGCCTACCAATCGCGCTCTTACCAAGATCTCACCCTCTTGCGGTGTGCGAGTCCAACCCGCGTGTACCTTTGGGCTAATTATTAGGGAAGGGGGGATGTGAGACCACATCCCCCCTTCCCGTCGAAGACGGTTCGCGCTATGAAGCGCGGACCGCTAGCAGCGAACCTACTCGCCGTCAACTACTGACCGAATGCCGCTTTGATGCGGCCCCAGCTCTCGGCTTCGACGGCCGTGCCAAAATCGACATCCTCCAACGGAGCCAGCAGGAAGTCGGTGGCTACTGCGGCGGTTTCCCAGTAGGTCCCCTCGCCATTCAGGACATACTGTACGGCCTCGTTGTTGTCCATATTGTCATAGTCGCCGATCATCCAGTTCAGACCGATGATCTCACCTTCTACAAAGTCGTGCACCACACTGCCGTCCGGGTCATCCCACTGCAGGTTGTCCCACAACGTCATCATCCACTCTGCATGGCTGGTGACATCGGCGGCGTTGAGCACGACGGAATCCGACGTGTATCCCTGGTCGGCGTACGGCGGGTTGCCGGCCCAAGTAGCCTGGCTATGCCAGAACCAGTACCACGCCGTCTCCTCGTTGTTCACCGAGGCCGGATCGATGTCCGGGAGGCGGAAGTGGATGTTTTGGGCGAAGCGCCCACGATCCTCGGGTTCGTCCGCCCAACTGCGTTCGCCGCCGTGGTCCCCGTCAACGCTCAGCTCGATGGTGTCGGGCAAGGGGGGAGGGCTACTTTCGATTCCGGAGACGTCCCGCTTGCGGAAGTTGTCGAACAACTCGTAGTGCATATAGAGACGGTCCTGGCTGGCGCTATAACCGACGATGATCTTGCTGTTCAGACTGGATAGGTCTGTCCACTTCTCGCCAGTCGTGGACGTGTAGTACTCTGGCCCGATCCAGTAGTCCTCGGGAACCACGGCCCACTCGGACAGATCTCCGTCCAGAGTCGGCTCGGCACCCGCGGGGAACTGGAACGCGAGCAGAACTTGGTCCTCTGGTACATGGCTCCAGGCAGAAAAGGCAAAGCCCACAGTCAGGCACAGGGCGATAAGCGTAGCTTTCTTCATTGTGTGGAACCTCCATAATGTTGACTCCCCGACCTCAGGCGCTCTGGGGCCGCAGGAATCGGGTTATATGGGTAATATCGCGACTTTGCTAATGTATGAATTGGCTTTGGAGTAGTGCAATAAAAAAGCTGCGACCGATCACATTCGCTAGGGGGCAAGTCGTGCCATGCGCGCCTCTATGGCTGCAAGCTGACGGGCATCTCCCCGCCAGTGGGCGACCGCCAGCCGGTATGCCCGCAGTGCCGCATCCACTTGGCCTATCTGTTCGTATGCCTTCCCGAGCGCATAGTGGACCTTCGCGTTGGTGGCGTCCAACTCTTCCACGGCCTCGAACACCGCGATCGCTTGGTCGTAGGCCTGCTGGCGGAGGTAGAACTGTCCGAGGCTCAGGCGGGGCTCGACCCAATTCGGTCGGTGGCGGATCGCTGCCTTGTAGGACTGCTCGGCCTGATCTAGGCGACCCTGAAGCAGCCCCACGTTGCCCAAGGCGTGGTGAGCCTTGGCAAAAGTCGCGTCTACTTGCAGGGCCTGATCGAAGGCCTGACGGGCCTGATCCAGGTGCCCGTTCCGGACGGCGACGTAGCCGATGGTGAAGTGGGCCTCGCAGGCCTCGCGCTGATCCGGGGCTTGGGCGATCACCTGGCGGGCCAGCGCCAGCGCCTGGTCTAGGTTGCCCTGATTCAGGTAGGCGTGGCTCAATCCTGAGATGGCTCTGATATGCTCGGGCTGGTGCTCCAGGACCGCCCGGTACATTCCGATGGCTTGCTCCCACCGGCCGAGCTCGCCGTAGGAGCGCCCCGCCGCCAGATAGGAGTCTAGGTCGCCGATGGCCTGATTTACCTGTTTTTCCAAGGCTCGCACTTGGTCGGCTCGCTGGTTCAGCTCGGCAAAGCGGTCGAGCAGTATCTGGGCTTGCTCCTCGCGCCCTTGGGCAGAGTAGAGATTGGCCAGACTGTAGTAGGCCTCGGGATAGGCCGGGTCGATCTCAAGAGCCCGGCGCAGCATTCCTTCGGCCTCGTCGTAGCGCTCCGCGTAGGTGTAGAGCACCCCGAGTTCCCGGTGGGCCTCCTTGTTGTCGGGGTCGAATCTGACAGCGCGCGTCAACAACTCCTCGGATTCTGTCCGGCGTCCCTGCATCCGGCGGAGCCGGCCTAGGGCCCACAGTGCCTCAGCATCGGTCGAATCGGCCGCTACGGCCCGCACTAGGGCCTCCTCGGCTCGATCATACGCCCCTTGCTCTTGGTGCAGACCGGCCAGAAGGCGATACGAGGGAGCCGTACCCGGATCAATGCGCACGGCCTCTTCGAGCAGAGCGATTGCCTCCCGGTGGCGTTTCATCTCTCCGTAGGCCACGGCCAGATTGTGGTAGGCCAGAACAAGGCTCGAATCTAGGCGAATGGCGGCCAGATACGCGGTCTCCGCCGAATCCCTGCGGCCCAGTTTCATATAGGCCGTGGCCAGATGGCAGTGGGCTTCCGCGGAGAGGGAGTCCAGGGCCGCTGCCTGCTGATACGCGGCGAGTGCGTCGCGGTAGCGGGCTTGGCGGAAGTAGGTGTGCCCGAGCGTTCGAAGCTGGTCTCTCTCTGGGTCTGGTGCCGGCGATTCGGGTGCCTGGCACGCGCCCAGCCAGATCGCCATCAGGGCTGCGGTGGTGCGGCGAAACAGAACTGCGTACGTCGAATGCATCGCGCAGTCTTCCGTTGAGTCACGGGGTTGACCGGGAGCGACGCGGTTGCGGCGGTTAATCCCCTCAAGCCCGAAGGGGCGCGGCGTGAGGTGGGCTGGAGTCGGGGAAGGTGGACGCCTGCGCGTTGACGTGGGCCGCGTCGCCGACCGAATATAGCCATCGGGCACCGGCCCCAACAATTCGCCCCGCGAGGTCGCTGCAGAGCCGGCCGACGGATTGACGCGCCCGGTGCCGATCTCTAGTATAAGCGATCCCACCCCGAGACCGGAGCGGACCGATGAAGTTTGAGATGGGGGAGACCTGAAGCGGCATGGCTGCGACGATTGGACTGCGGGGCGGCTCCTTTAAGGGCCTCCTCCTCGACAACGAGGCGAACGCCGACCGCCAGGGGAGCGGCTTCACC
>JAPOYQ010000083.1 GCA_026706505.1 Gemmatimonadota bacterium | reverse complement strand
GATCGCCTTTCAGAAGGCGTTGGAAATTGGCGTTGATGAGATTGAGCTAGATCTCCACATGACAAAGGATTACCATCTAATTGTCATGCACGACTCAACCGTAGACCGAACGACAGATGGCACGGGCGCGATTGCCGAACTCACACTAGCTGAAATCAAAGCCCTCGACGCCGGAAGAGTGTTTGGTGAACAGTTTCGGGGTGAGCGCGTGCCAACATGGGAGGAAGCATTAGACCTTGTACAAGGGAAGGTTAGACTCAATGTCCACCTCAAAGAAGGGGGCAATCCAGACGGTCACTATGAACGCAAAGTTGCACAGGCATTGCGCGAGTTTCAGATGGTAGAGGCTTCTATTTTGGCATGCAGCGATGAAAGCGTTGGAATTTTTGCCGAGATTGACTCGCAGATTGAGTGCCGGCTCTTTCGCGCGGATCGCACACCAGAGGAATACATCCGAAAATCGGTAGAGATGGGGCTGCGGACGATGCAGCCGGGAAGGGACATCACGACTCGGGAGTTTGTCCAAAAGGCCCATGCGGCAGGACGAGTTGTGCACGTCTTCTATGCGGATACCCCCGAAGATATGAGAGCTTACATCGAGATCGGCGTCGATGGAATTTTGACAAACTATCCGGAACGGCTGAAAGCGGTTCTCGCAGAAACTGGGTAGAGGGGTACTTCGTCACACCAACTTTTTGAACACAAAAGCTCCTAACTCGTAGCTAATTACGCGATCGTCGTCGTCAAACGTGAAGAGGGCGATTTCTCCGGCTGCACGGCCTTCGCGAACAAGCCATTCCTCCTCCTTGTCCGTCGGTTCGAGGACTGCTGGGGCATGTAGGGAATACTCAGACCCACCGTGGGCCGCAAGCCGCAGGCTGCCGTCGCGTACCTCAATGTCCACATCAATGCCCGGCTCGGCGCGGTAATAACCGACAAAGCGCCGCAATGCCTCTGGTGTTGGTTCAAGCGCTGGCTGCTCTGGTACAAGCGGCACTGCTTCGTCGGCATTCAGTATCATTTCAAGTACTTCCTGTGCAATCTCGAGACCTCCGTGCGGGGGCCACATGTTGATGAGAACAACCACGCCAGTTTTCCGTGGAACATTGAACCACACCTGCGTTCCAAAGCCGTGGATTCCGCCGCCGTGATTGTGATAGACATGGTCGCCGATGCGGGTTGCTCGCCAGCCTAGGCATTGCCCCGCCGACCAGTCCGGCTCGACGTATTGCAGCTGTTGAATCTCCACCAGTGTTGATCCCTTGAGGACCTGTGCCTCGCGGCGATCTCCGCCGTCGGTTTGGAATTGGAACGATACCCACTTTGCCAAGTCGCTGACGGTGGAATGCAGTTGACCCGCCGCTGAAATTCCGTTCAGATGGGCGTAAGGTGCTCGTTCAGGACGGTCTTGGTAGGGCGTCGGGTTATAACCGACAAAGAAGTGAGGACGCAATTCGTCCGTGAGATCGAAAACCGTGGACGTTAGGCCGAGTGGCTCAATAATATTGGCGTGGACGTATTCGATGTATGGCGTGCCGGTGAGCCGGTACACTACCTCGCCGAGTAACCCAAATGCAAGGTTTGAGTATTTGAAAGCGGAGTCCTGCGGGATGACAATCCCCGTCTCCGGCAGTTTGCCAAGCATCTCCTCGCGGCTTGGGCAATGGAGATCATTCCAACCGTGCGTCGGCGACTCGGTGATCAATCCGGAGCGGTGTGTCAACAATCGTCGGAGCGTCACGCCTTCAATATCGCCGCGGATAGCACGAACTGAAGCAAATTCGGGAATGTGCTGTGCTAGTGGATCGTCCAACTTGAGTTGTCCCGCATCCCGCAACTGCATAATCGCAGTTGTCGTGAACGTCTTGGTCACTGAGGCGACGCGGGCAATCGTGTTTTCAGTAGGTTTTTTGTTCGAATCGAGATCCGCTGCGCCGAACCCGCCAAACCAAGCGAGTTCTCGATCGCGGATAATGCCGAGTGCCATGCCGGGAAGTCTATACTTGGCGACCGTTGTTGCTGCCAAGCGTTCAATGTCTGGTACTAAGGTTTGGAGAACACAATCTGCCATTTGTAATTGTAATCTTTCGTGCCCTACGCTTGATCCAGCGCCCACCGGGTCGCCGCCACGTGCGTTACGCTGTCGCCGAGGGTCATGTAGTACACGGTGAACAGCGAGCCGTCCGAGAGTTCGACTGTCCGTGGATAACCCAGATCGGCGGGCGTGCCTTTCCCGGCCACCGTTCCATCGGTGGTGAGACCGTCGTCGCGCAGTACAATCTCGTCTGCGATTTCCCACGTTGCGCAGCCGTCGCGAGATAGGCAGGCCCGCACCCCGTATGGAGCCCGCCGGTATCCATAGCTGCAGAGGACATCGCCGCTGCTTAGCAGCAACAGGTGCGGAGGATATCCCCACATCTCGGTCTTGCGGACCTCGCTCCAGGTTTTCCCGCCGTCGTCCGAGTGCGTCTGAAACAGGTACTTTTCTTCCTGTGGAATGGCTTTGCTGCCGCTGGACGTGCGCACCATCGCCACGATGCGTCCGCTCGGCAGCGTTAGGAGGCTGCTCTCGTTGAACGGATGCTCGCCACCGTTGAACGCCATCGTCACCATCTCCCAAGTGTCGCCGCCGTCTTCGGAGCGCAGCACCCAGGCCCGGAAGGGATCGCCTGCTGAGGCGCTGCCGTACACCTGGCTCACGATGGTATCGTCGGCGAGAACGCAGCTTTTCAGGTCGGTCCCGTTGCGAATCAGGGCGAAGAACGGCAGCTCTTCGCCGCTCCTGAGCAGACGACGCTCCCAGTCGCTTGCTCCCGGTCGCTTGCGCGACATTTGCAGACTGTGCTCCACATGGATGCGTTCGGGGAACTCCTCCACCGCAAAACCGCGTCGCGCGAACTCCTCCCTGTGCTCGGGCGGGTACGCGTTGACGGGCCTGGAGATCCTGATCTGGGTGCCGTCGCTCAGCACGGCGCTTCTCAGCGTCTCTGGGCATTCGCGGTACTGGTCGTCCTTCCCCTCCTCGAACCAACTGTCTCCGCCGTCTGGCGAGAACAGTTCCACGTGACCAGTTGCGCCTCCCGCCAGTCCACCTGAATGAGAGTGCGCTGCACCTTCGACGCCGCGCGCCAGCGGCGTGTGGGAGTTCCAGTTGAAACCGACCCAGAGCTCGTCGCGGTCTCCTTTTACCACGGTCGGGAAGCTGGAATACCGAGCGTCGTCCCAGTACAATACGGAATGGCTTTGTTGCATGAATCGTCGTTTTTTTGGTCGGCGCGGTTGAAAAAAGACAGGCTCCTTAGTAGCTTGGGCATGACCAAAAAATCAATGCCTTCTCTGCCAAGGAACCTATTATGGCCAAAGTATCGTCTTGTCCTCCCTCGGTCAAGCTCATAGGCGTATTGGTTCAATTGCCATAGATTCGCCCAATTGCAAACCGTCCAATGATAGACAAACCGCAGGCGCGCGAAACGCGGGTCTGCAACGAGGATATCATGCAGCCGATAGATATTGGATCGAGCAAGCAGCTTTTCATCGACGATCGCTTTATCGCCACTGGCAACGGAGTGGAGCTCACCATGAATCCACCCTACCAGGCCGCGGAGCCGGTGGTGACCGTCGACGCCCCGTGGGAAGACCCGTCCGACACGAGCTTTGGCATTTACAGCAGCGTGTTGCGGGAAGATGACGGCCGCGTCCGGCTGTGGTATCACGTGCGCAGGGCAAAGGAGGAATCCGAGCTCAGCCTCGACCAAGCCTACGTCGGCTATGCCGAATCGACGGACGGCCTCCACTTCGACAAGCCGGAGCTGCACCTGATCGAAGAGAACGGGTCGACCGCCAACAACGTCGTCATCCCGGGCAAGATCGGCGGCAGCTCGGTCTGGATCGACCCCCATGCTCCACCCGGGGAGCGCTACAAGAACCAGTCGAAGGTCTACAATCCCGAAGTGGCGATGCAGTTCCACATGCACGGCTCGCCGGACGGCCTCCACTGGAAATTCCTTCGCCGCTTGCAGCTCCCGCACCGGGGTGGCTGGGATACGCAGAGCATCATTTTCTGGGACCCGGCAATCGGGCGCTACGTCCTCTACACCCGTCGCTGGGTCGCCAAACGCCACACCACTGCCGAAGGAAACGAGAACTACCGGACGGTCAGACGGCTCGAGTCCGACGATCTGGTCAACTGGGACAACCAGGAGACGGTCATGTGGCCGGACGAGGAAGACTTGGCGACCTACGAGACCGGCGCGCCGCTGGATCCGACCGCGCCGGAGAAGCCCTACGGCAGGACGCCGATGGACTACTATGGCGCAACTGTGTTCAAGTACCCAGACCCGCACGGCGTGTACGTCATGCTCGCCAACGCCAATTGGTACTGGTTCAACCGCGAGCCGGTGGTAACCACGGTCCGCGACGACATGGACGTCGTGCGCACCGAGACGCAGCAGATCTACGGGCCGAGCCGCTTCGACGTGCGCCTGTCGGTGAGCCGCGACGGAGTGAACTTCCAGCGCTGTGGCGGACGCCGACCCTTCCTGAGCCCGGGGCCCGAAGGCAGTTTTTCCTCGCGCATGGTCTGGGCCATGCCGCATCCGGTGCGGATGGGTGACGAAATCTGGATCTACTACAGCGGCACCAACCGGGACCACGACGGCCTCCTCGACCCGGCGAGCAAGGGCCTCCTTTCCGGCATCGGTCGCGCGATTCTTCGGTTGGACGGGTTCGTATCGGCGGATGCGGGCTACGGCGGCGGCGAAATCGTCACGCCAGTTGTCCGCTTCGAGGGGAAGAGTCTGGAGCTGAACCTCGACACTGGGGGTGGCGGCGCGGTGCGCGTGGAGCTTCAGGATGCGGATGGCAGACCGATTAGCGGCTACACGGAGGACGATGCGTCCTACATCTGCGGCAATTCGGTGCGCATGCCGGTGCGCTGGGGGGAGAGCGAGGATGTCAGTTCGTTATCCGGGAAACCGATCCGGATCCGTTTTGTCATGCGCGACTGCAAGCTGTACGCGTTTCAGTTTGGCGACTCACCGAGCTCGTAGTAGTCTCCCGAGCCTCCGCGCTTCCTCTATGCGGAGTTGAATCGGCGGCACTTTCTCCGCGGACTGCCAAGCCTTGACCGCTCCCAACGGGACATCCGACTCGATTCGGTCGCGGCGCAAGGGACTCATGGCGCTAATCGAGGTGGAAGACTTCTTCTAGTTCTATTATTACGTCTTTGGGGCCGCCCTCCGGTATATCGACCAACCCCTCGTTGGCCTCGCCCCAACGCTGCACGACCTCTTCCGAGAGAAAGCCGTCGAGGGCCGTGGCAAGATTCGTCTCGGTCTCAAAGTAGCCGAAGACGAGGCCGTCTTCGTTCATAAAGAGCGAGTAGCGATGCCAGCCGTGGCGCGTGATGGCCGCGCAGACTTCGGGCCATATTTGGCGGTGCGCTTCCTTGTACTCGGCGATTCGATCCTTTTTAACCTGCATCTGAAAACCAACTCGTCGCATTTGCTCAAACCCCTTTGAAATTGTCCATATCCGGCACGATGGACTGCCCGCGCTCCAAGTCGAAGTCGATTTCCACGGAGTGCGCTTGGTAGTCTTGGTCGCCGCGCGTGGTCTGATAGACATCGTGGCCCTCGACGCAGATGGGCATGGTGTGCCACACCCCGAGGTGCAAGCAGACGCCTACATCGCCCGCCGAGTAAAAAGCGCGCAGTTCTTCGGCTTGGATGTTGTCTTGGATCGCCCCGACGAGAAACACGCTCGGCGAGTGCAAGCTGGGGTAAAACGACTGACCCGCGTCCGTGTGAAAGGCAAAATGGGCGCGCTCTAGTCCCTCGGAGAGGGGCACGCGCTGCGGGTGGGGTACGTACCAGCCGGGGCCTTCTTTGGGCTCGGGTCCCGGCGTGGCGAGGACTGGGTACGCGTTGGTAGCGTAACCGCCTTTGACTTTGTCCGGCTTGCGCTCCTCAAAGGTGCGAATCACGTGGCCGAAGGGGGCAAATGTTTCGGGCACGAGCGGTTCTACTGGGATTTTCACGAGGTTCCACATGGCAATCTCCTTTTATTGGCGTGGTTAGTCGATGCCCAAGGCGGCGTCTATCTCCGCTTGATAGGCGTATGATTGGCAGGATTCGACCGCGCTGAGTGCCACCGGGCCGCCGGCGCGCCACGACTCGAAGACCGCGTAGAGCGCGGCCACGTCCTTCAGGCCGCAGCGGCCATCCACTTCGACGGTGCGCTGGCCGCGAACGGCTTCCGCCATTTCGTGTAGCTCGTACGCGATTAGCTTCAGATCGACGAGCGGGTCGCCGGCCGAGACGCCGCTTGGAAAGAGGTGGCGAGTCAGCGGGTCGAATGTCAGGCCCGCGCCCTCAGCAGACGCGAGGATTTGCTCTTGGCTCAAAGCCTCGGCATCGCGCCGCGCAAGCGTTATGCGCCCTCCGCGCACGCCAAAACCGTCAATGCTGCCGTCAGTGCCCATGATTAGCTCGCGGTGCGCGCCTGCGTGGCCGGCGATCCCGACGATCCAGTTCAGGGTCGCGCCGCTCTCCATTTTGAAGATCGCTTGGGTCGTGTCCTCGGACGCGGCGGGTATGCGCTCGGGCATGGCGGCGAAGCGCTT
>JAPOYQ010000222.1 GCA_026706505.1 Gemmatimonadota bacterium | reverse complement strand
ATCCACCCGAGGTGGATACTTTTGCGATCAAGCGCCAAGAATTCGAAGACCCGGCCTATCGGGAAACGCTGCTAGCCCACAACGACTACAACCGCAAAATTTTCGATTACGTGCATGCGGAGGCCATGGCTGGACGCGGGGTCGTCATTTCCTCGACCGACTGCTACCGGCACACCCAATACGAGGAGCCGATTGTCGCGCTGAAGTCCTTTATCGTGTCGCCGTTTGTGGATGAAAAGGACGTCGAAGTCGTAGTGGCAAAAGTCTTGGAAGCGAGAGAAAAGTTCGTCTAAAGCCGCTAGTTCTCCGGCGTCTTTACGGCGTCCCGGATTTCGCGGATAGTCTCTTCCAGCCTGTCTAGTCGCTCGTTAGTGTTTTTTACGTCTTCTTGAATTTTCGTTACCATCTCGACCTGTTCTTCTAGCTCCTCAACCTTCAAGGATTCCTCATCGCTTACGAGGATGCTCGTCAGCGTCGCCGTAAAGACACCCACCAGCACCATACCCGTAATCACCAGAAAAACGGTGAGGATTTTGCCCGAAGCCGTCTCGGGATTGTGGATGTCGGCGTATCCGCCGGTGACCAGCGTCGTAAAGCTCCACCAGAGACTCGCCCCGAATCCCGAACCAGACTCCATGCGCTCCAAGCCCATGAAAATGAAGGCCCCAAACACGAGCGATAACAAGCCGTACAGCAGAGACCGCTTGAGCAGCCGCACGTCCAACGTGGTGCTCAAGTGATCCATGCCTCGCCAGAAAAACAGTGCGATGCGAAATAATCGCAGCGCCCGTAAAATTCGCACGGCCCTGAGCAGCCGCCCTAGGCGAACGATACCTATGTCGCCGGACGCGGCGATGACCTGTACCGGGGGCAGCGGAATGGACGTTATGAAGTCTATCCAGTTGTTTTTCCAATACCACTTTTTGGAAGCGGCAAGCCGGTGCTCAAAAAAGAAGTTGGCCATGAAAAGGGTGCAGCAGATCACGTCTATGATCCAGAATATCCACAACGTGCCAACGGAAAAATGAGGTTCTATTTCCACAACGGGATTTTCGTAGTGCTCCCCGAGGTGGATGACGTCCGCTTGTGTTAGTTTGCCCTCAACTACCTGTCCAGAAACAAGAGCACCAGATCCAACCGCATCCACTATGTGAATGTTCACCCGCTCATACCCTTGTCCCCCGTTCAAAACGTTTATTCGATGTATTCTGCCTTCTACTACTTCGGCTTTTGCAATGGCACCACTACCTGTAGCTCCTACGCCAAGGAAGTCGACGGCCAAAATTGCGATTAGAAAAAGAATGAGAAAAAAGATGATCAGGTCTTTGGCTCGCACCCGTGCGGCGCTGCCCAGTACTCTGGCCTGTTCGTCCATCAGGTGTTTCTTTTGCCGCGCCTGCTCAATGATCCGGACCTTGTCCTGCAATTTCTCTTTTTCGTCGTTCAATCTGGTGATCTGCGCTTCCGCTTTATCCAGACTCAATTCGTATTGGCCGTGCCGTTTGTTCAAACTGACCGTTTCGACCTTTTCGATCATTTCGTCGAGTTCTTTTTCTCCTTCGACTAGCTGATGGTCAATCCTATCGATCTCCTGCACTACCACGTCTTTCATTTTGGTAATGCGTTCGAGAGAGCACGATTCGAGTCGCCTTGATAATGACATGGTGCGTCGTCCTGTATAGTTTGCGGGTTGTCGATCCCTCTTAGAATAGCCCCTTGATCTGCCCTGCTTCGTCGAGGTCAATCGACTCGGCCGAGGGTTTCTTCGGCAGGCCGGGCATGGTCATAATATCGCCCGTCAGCACCACCAAAAAGCCAGCCCCAGCCGAGACCTTGACGTCGCGGATCGGCACGTCGAAGCCGTGCGGCCGTCCCTTGAGCCCGGGATCGGTCGAGAGCGAGTACTGGGTCTTGGCGATGCAGACGGGCAGGTTGCCGTAACCTTCGTCCTCCAGCCGCCTGAACTTACTCCGCAGCATCTTGTCCCCCATGATGTCATCGGCGCCGTAGATCGCTTGGGCGACGGTGCGGACCTTGTCCCAAAGCCGCATGTCGTCGGGATAGAGCAGCCGGAAGTCGCTCTGCGTGTTTTCGGCCACCTGCACCACGGTGCGGGCGAGGTCTTCGGCACCCGCGCCGCCGAGGGCGTGGTGATGCGCGGGCACGATCTCAACGCCAAGGTGCGCGCACTTGTCGCGGATGCACTGGATCTCAGCGTCGGTATCCGTGGCAAAGGCGTTGACGGCGACGACGACGGGCAAGCCGAAGAGGCGGATGTTTTCGATGTGCTTCTTGAGGTTTTCAACGCCCCTTTCAACCGCTCCGACATTGGGTTTGGCGATGCTTTTGAGTGCGGCACCGCCGTGAAATTTGAGCGCGCGCACCGTGGCTACCAATACCACGAGGTCGGGAGCTAGGCCGCTCTGGCGGCACTTGATGTTGGCGAATTTCTCCGCGCCCAAGTCCGCGCCAAAGCCAGCCTCGGTGATGGTGTATTCAGACAGGCGCGTGCTCAAGCGGGTGGCGGCGATGGAGTTGCAGCCGTGGGCGATATTGGCAAAAGGGCCGCCGTGGACTAACGCTGGGTTGCCCTCTAGGGTTTGCACCAAGTTGGGCTGGCAGGCGTCCTTGAGCAGCACTGCCATGGCTCCGTGGACTGCTAGGTCCGCAGCGCGAACAGTCTCGCGGGAGCGGGTCTGGGCCACGACGACCCGGCCAAGCCGCTCTTTGAGCTCGGCCCGCGATTCAGACAGGCAGAGGATGGCCATGACCTCTGAGGCGACGGCAATGTCGAATCCCGATTGGCGCGGAAAGGAGTTGGCGGTCCCCCCTAGCCCGATGACGATATCGCGCAGTGCCCGGTCGTTTATGTCGAGGACGCGGTTCCAGACGATGCGGCGGTGATCAATGCGGCGCACATTGCCGTGGTGGATGTAGTTGTCGAGGGCCGCGGCGAGTAGGTTGTGCGCGGCGGAGACCGCGTGGATGTCGCCAGTAAAGTGCAGGTTGATGTCCTCCATCGGCGCCACCTGAGCATAGCCGCCGCCCGCGCCGCCGCCCTTCATACCGAAGCAAGGCCCCAGCGAAGGTTCCCGCAGACAGACGGTGGCGCGCTTGCCAATGCGGTTGAGCGCGTCGCCTAAGCCGATGGTAGTGGTGGTTTTGCCCTCGCCCGCCGGAGTCGGGTTGATGGCCGAGACGAGGATTAGCTTGCCGGTAGTAGGTGCGTCTTCGAGCTGCTGGCAGAACTCCTGCGAGATCTTGGCCTTGACGCGGCCGTAGTGTTCGAGGTGTTCGGAGCCGATCCCGAGCTGGGCGGCCACGTCGTCGATGGGGCGGAGGGAGGTCTGGCGGGCGATTTCGATATCGGGTAGCAAAGTGAACTCCTGATTTGAATAGGTCGGCCTATACGCCGCAAAATGCGGAAAAGCCGCCATCGATGGGCACGATGGCACCGGTGACAAATGTGGCTGCGTCCGAAAAGAGCCACAGGGCCGCGCCGACGACTTCGTGCGGGTCGCCAAAGCGGGTCATGGGGACGTTTTTGAGAATGGTCTGGCCGCGATCGGTCAGCTCGCCGCTTGCTTCGTCGAGGAGCAGGAAGCGGTTTTGCGCGGTAATCATAAAGCCCGGGGCCACGGCATTGACGCGGATTTTGGGCGCATAGGTCGTGGCCATGTGCACGGCTAGCCAGCGGGTGAAACTATCGGCCGCAGCCTTGCCATTGGAATACGCCAAGGCCCGCGACAGCGGCAGCCCTCCGCCGATGGAGGTGATATTGACAACGGCTCCATCGCCTTTAGCAGCAAAGACGCGGCCCACAGCCTGCGAGGGCAGGACGGCGCTTAGATAGTTGAGGTCCATCACCATCCTGACCGCTTCTGGATCAATATCAAAGAACTCGAGTTCCGGGGAAGTGGTGGTATCCTTGTGGCTGCCACCGGCCCCGTTGAGCAGAAAGTCGATAGTGCCAAAGTGCTCAATGGTCTCCGCGAGCGCAGCCTCGACGCTGTCTTTGCTGACGACGTTGCACTTGACGGGGAGGATCTTGTTTGGAAAATCTTGGTTGATCTCGTCGGCTTTGGCGCGGGCCGCCTCTGGAGAAATGTCCCAGATCGCCACTTCAGCGCCAGCTCGGGCAAGGCCGCGGGCGATCTCGCCGCCAATGGCACCGCCAGCGCCGGTCGCCACGGCCTTTTTGCCGTGGAAGTCAAAAGTAGTCAAGGTGATGCCTCTCCTTCTGTTAAAAATCAATCGCTGAGCCGTAGGGCCGGGGGATCGTCAATGCGGGCAATGTCGAAGAAAGGGTGGGAGGTGTTCATCGTCGCCGCGCTGGAGAGCGGTCCTTGCTCAGTGCTGGTGCCAACGCCGCGTAGCCGACCGCGCAGGATTCGTCGAAATCCATGGTGACAAACGTCTCTATCGCCATAGCTTCGGCAAAGCCGATGTCCCGGAGCCCCTGCACGATGAGCGGATAGTCGAGGCTTCCATGGCCGGGGATTTTGTGGTCCCAGTCGGGATAGGTGCCGATGTGGTCCTTGAGGTGGGCATGCACAATGCGCCCCTGCCAGTGGTGGGCGACCGCGACCGGGTCCAAGCCGAGGAGCGTCAGATAGCACGGATCGAAATTGATGCCAAAGGACGCGCTGCCGACCTCGTCGTGCAGCTCCAAGAAGCGCTCGGGGGTATCGGTGAGCCAACCGGCCCATACGCCATCGACTGCTAACTGCACGTTGCGCGGCTCTGCGTAGGCAAGCGCGTCTTGCAGATAGGCGACCACTCGCCGCCAAGCTTCGGCCTGCTGAGCGGCATCGTCCTTGGGACCGCCCATGTGGAAGACGACGAGCGGTGCGCCGACGTCCACGGCCAAATCGACCGACCCCTTGAGGTCGAGCGGTTCGTCGGTAAAGAGCGAGTTGGCGAGATTGGCGTGGGTGATGACGGCTTCGATGGTGAGGCCCAGCCGCTCGGCAATGCTCCGCGTCTGCGCGCGCAACTCGGGCGTCACTGAGCGCGGATCCGCCGACGGCCCGTGGGTTCCCGAGATGTCTATGCCGTCGTAGCCAGTAGCGGCGATTTTTTCCAGTGCCGGCTCGAGCGGCATTTCAAGCCGGTCGGTGTAGCTATAGGTGTAAAAGGCAAGGCGCATAACTCAAATTAAATTGCTGGATGCCGACATACATGGGAGGCTTCTTCCTTGGTAGGAGGAAGCAAAGCACACATCTTATTGTATCAATTGTATTTAATCGAATCTCTTTTTGCAATTTTACACAGAGGAGGCACGGCATGGCACAACCATTGGACAAGGCCTACAAACAGATTGCGGCGACGCAGCCGCGCGGAACGTATCGCGGCGCAGTGGTCGGCTGCGGGCGGATGGGCAGCACCATTGACGACGAACACATCGGGATGCCGCACTATCCGTGGCCGTGGGCACACGCCCCGGCCATGATCGAAGCGCGGAGCATTGAGCTGATCGGCGCGGCCGACGTGGACCGGGCCAAGTTGGACGACTTTGCCCAGCGCTGGGGGGTGGATGCCCTGTACGAAGACTACCGCGAGTTGGTCGCCCAAGAGCGGCCCGACGTAGTGGCGGTGACGACGCGGCCCGACGAGCGCGCCGAGGTGGTCATCGGCCTAGCCGAGGCCGGGGTGCGGGCGATTTTTGCCACCAAGCCGATGTGCCGCACCTTGGCCGAGGCCGACGCCATGATCGCGGCGTGCAAGGCGAGCGGCACTATTCTGTCCATTGCCTGCCATCTCAATTGGTATAACTGGTACACCAATGCGCGGCAGGCCATAGCTGACGGAGCGATTGGTCGGCTGCGCTCCATGGTCTGCCACTGCCCGCACAGCCTGTCGAATCTGCAAAGCCATACGCTGGCCTTGTTTCGGCTGTTTGCCGAAGCACCGGCCGAGTGGGTGGTGGGCGAGATGGACGATGACGAGCAGGCCGCGGCCGACCGGGATTTATCCGGCTCGGGCTACATTGCCTACGCCAATGGAGTGCGCGGCTTTTTGAACTCCCGTGCCGACCGCTCGGGACATGCGTGGACCTTGGAGTTTATCGGCGAGCGCGGGATGATCGTCACGCGCAACGCCCACGCGCAATTCGAGCTGTGGGGGGCGCACCCAGAGACCGGCGAGCCGATCCAGCGGCAGTTCCCCAACCCGTGGCACCCGCGCTCGTCCATGGTCGATGCGATTGAGGGCGTCTGTCGGGCGATTGAAGAGGAGGAAGAGCGAATTTGTCCAGGGGAATTTGGGCGCGAGGCGCTGGAAATCGCCATTGGCTTGCGCGAGTCGCATCGGCAGGGTAATGGGCGGGTGGATTTGCCGCTGGCGAATCGGGCGTTGCGGATGGGATAGCAGGCGGGGCAGCGACGAATCGGTCAGGGGGCCAGCACCAGCCGGTTGTTGTGCTCGGCGATCTCGGGGATCCGGTCTTCGGGATCGACGACGATCACGTCGCCGGTGCGGGCCTCTTCGAAGGTCACGGCCACCCGGCGGGGGTGGAGGTCGAGGGGGGCCTCGAGCTTCCCGATGATCCGGCGCTCAACCACCCGGTGCCCGCGCCGGACGTCGACGCGGATCTCGGAGGCCTCGACGCTGCCGATATTGTGTACGCG
>JAPOYQ010000118.1 GCA_026706505.1 Gemmatimonadota bacterium | reverse complement strand
GGCATTTATAATCAGGATGCCGACATTTTCAAGGAATGACGACCATTCAACTCGACCAAGATATCCTTCACAGTGCCGGGCTCGGGGCCTTCTTTCGCCCGAGCGAGGTTGAAAAACTGGGAATTACCTACGACCAGCTCGTTCGGTTGGTCCAGGCCGGCGTGGTTGAGCGGGTCCAACGCGGTCTGTACCGGCTCGTCAGCACCGAGCTGACTGAGCACGCTACCGTGGCCGCTGTATGCGCCCGGGTGCCCAATGCAGTTGTTTGTCTCATTACGGCACTCAATTTTTACGAGATCGGTACCCAGCTTTCGCCCCGGGTCTGGATTGCCATTCACCACAAGGCAAGACCTCCCCGGCTACCGCAGATTCGAACTCGCCTAGTCCGCTTCAGCGGCGCAGCCTGGACGTACGGAGTGCGCGAAGCCGTGTTCAATGGGGTTCCGGCGCGCATCACTTCGCCAGCACGCACGATCGTCGATTGTTTCCGATTCGAACGCCTGATCGGACGAGAAGCCGCTCTTGAGGCGTTGCACGAAGGTCTCCGGGAACGCAAGGTAACGGTCGATGCTCTGATGCGAACGCTTGAGGAACTCCCTTCACGTCGGTTGAGCACAGCCCTGGAGTTTGGGGTCCTATGATCAGGAATTTTGCGGCATCTGTCCGGGCCCGCCTGTACAACAAGTCGAAAGAAAGTGGCGTGGAGTTCCAACTTCTGCTTGCCCGTTACGCCGGCGAAAGATTCCTTTATCGTCTTGGCTCGTCGTCGGTACGTGATCGGTGTATTCTGAAGGGAGCTACGCTATTGGTCGTTTGGATGGAGGAACCCTACCGCAGCACTCGCGACATCGACTTGTTGGCTCTGGGCTACAACGATGAGACCTCTGTTCAGGAAATCGTCAAAACGGTTTGCGCGGTCGCCTGTCCTGAGGATGGCTTGACCTTTGATCTCGACAGCGTACGCATATCTCCAATGCGCGCGCAACAGCAATTTCAGGGCCAGCGCGTCGGGATGATTTGTCGCCTGGGGCAAGCAAGAATTCCTATCCAGATCGACTTTGGCTTCGGCGATGTGGTTACGCCTGCCCCGCATGAAATGTCCATGAGCACGTTGATCAAAGGTATTCCCGCACCCGTTGTGCGAGTATATCCAATGGTGACGAGCCTTGCCGAAAAGTTCGACGCCATGGTGAGCCTAGGGAAACGCAACAGCCGCATGAAGGATTTTTATGACGTTTGGGCCTTGTCGGGAGCATTTACTTTCGAGGGCAAAGTGTTGCGCGAGGCAATCCATAGCTGCTTTGAGCAGCGCAGGACGCCAGTATTCGAGGAAACGCCTGTCGCATTGACTTTGGCGTTTTATTTCGACGAAGCCCTCAATACCCGATGGCGCGATTATCGGTACGATGCAGCGCTTCTGTCCACGCCCCCGAAATCGTTTACCGCGATTGGCGAGCGCGTGCGGAACTTCTTCGGGCCGGTCCACGAAAGTATCGTTGCAGATAGCCCGTTCGACTTGCACTGGCCCCCCGGAGGCCCATGGGAGTCGGTTGCAGATCAGGATGCCGAGGATAGGGATCATGCGTAAAGACATAAAGCATGGAGATGGCGTAATCCCCCAGCGGGAGAAAACCGGAAATACCGGTGCGCCGTCGAGGCTAAATCCCTATTCGGCCTACAAGGACTCCGGCGTCGAGTGGCTGGGGAGATTCCGGCGCATTGGGAGGTGAAGACCCTCAAGCGTTGGGCCTCGTTAAAGCGGGGTCTGTCATAACACCGCCTTTCTTGTCGACCTTCTGAGCTTTTCCTATTCATCCATTCCTATTATGCTATTAGCGCATTCCAGCATGAACGCTAATTAGGCCCATTCTTATTTTCACATCTGAAAACAAGGGAACATGGTGAACCTGATATGCAACCAACGCCAACCACCCCAGACGTAAAGCAAGTCCCGCTCCTGACGGCGAGCCAAATAGCCCAATTCAAGCGCGACGGCTTCCTCGTACTCCCCTCTGTGCTCGACCCCGAACTCTGCCGCCGTGCCAGAGACGCAATGTGGGCCGCGATTGCAACCCACCTGCCCCGCATGAAGCGGGACGACCCCTCCACTTGGGGACCGCTCACCGAGGAAGAGAGCGCCGTGCTAAAAGCGCAGCGGCCCGAGATCGGCGGCGACCCCTATTTCGCCGGCAGCGACCACCGATTCTTCGTCCGCAACGGTGCCGAACAATTCATGCTCGACTTGGCCCCCCGAGCCTTGTGGCAAGTCGCCGAGCAATTGCTTGGTGAGGGTACGGTGGTGTGGCCCGCTGGAGAGGATGACGCTGGCATTACGACGGGTCCGTGCTTCATGTGCGACGACGCGGTGGGGGGGCTAGCCACCCATTTGGGCAAAGAGATCGAGAAGTGGCCAGAGAAGGGGTCCTTCACCACAGAGGAAGCACTGCGTCTGCCCAAGACCGGCCCGGTGTGGCTCAACGGCCAAGGGACGCGCGGCTTGTATTGCACCCTGCCCAACAGCCCGTCTCCCGGCCCCGAATACCGCAGCGCCCACTCCGACGGTGCCTGCTACGGCCGCTGGCGATTGCAAATAGCGGCCTACGTCGACGACCTGCCGCCCAACTCCGGCGGCTTCACCGTGTGGCCGGGCAGCCACAGCCGAATCTGGCGCGATCAGTGGGATGCCTTCCTCGAAGGCGAAAAGCACACGGACAAACACTTGGCAGAACGCAAGGCCGGCGGCTACAACGACCCCGTCATTCAGCGCATCAAAGTCGACACCCAGCCCTTTGATTGCCACGGCCCCGCTGGCACAGTGGTTTTGTGGCACACCAAAATTTTGCACATGGCCGGGCAGAATTTATCTACCGACGTCATCCGCCAAGCAACCATCTACGGCTTCCTCAAAACGCCAGCATCCCTCCCCGACCCACTCGTAGTGGACAACACCAATGGCGACATCTGGCGGGATTGGTCCGACGAAGTCCGCGCCATCAATGGGTAGCGACCACCCTCAAGAGTCCAGCGGTTCGACGGCGACCGTGACACCGGAACTTGATGAGGCGCGGGCGGCGTCGGAGACCGCCTGCACCCAGTAGCCACTCTCCGCATCACAGACCGGTTTTTCACCGCGCTCCGCGGCGGCGACGAAATCCTCAATCATCGGCAGATCGAACAGCTTCTCCTGCAGCGGCTCCACCTCAATCCTCTCAGTTCCATCGGGCAACTCCAGAATCAGGTGATCCGCCGTCAACTCCAGCGGGTCGATCAGTATCCTGCCGCCATCGCCGTCGATCTGGGCAAAGTCGCGACGCGGTGGCGAGGTCAGGATCGTCGAGTGCATGCCGATCCCGCCACCCTCAAAGCGCACGATCAGGGCGTCGGTATCATCGACGGGCCAGTCGTGGTCAACCGCGTCAACCACGGCGCTCACCGACTGCGGCCGGCCGCCGAAGTTCAACAGCACTTCGATGCGATGAGATGCCATTTCCATCAGGGCACCGCCGATGTCCGGTTCGATCCGCCAATCCCCCGCTTGCGGATCCCAGCGCCCGCTGTAATGGGTACGCGCGAAAACGACCCGGCCGATGCGGCCCGCAGCGATCAACCGCTTGGCCGCGACCACTTGCGGACAGGTGCGCCGGCGGTAGGCGACCGCCAGGGTCACGCCGTGAGCTTGGCACGCGGCGATCATTTCGCGACACTCGGCGGTGTTTCTCGCCATCGGCTTCTCGCATAATACGTGCTTCCCGTGCTCCGCTGCCAGGCAGGTGTAGTCGCAATGGGTATCGGTCGGCGTCGATACGATGACAGCCTCCACTCGGTCGTCGCGCACCAGCTCCGCTGCCGAGCTGTACGCGCGCGGGCCATTGAATCGCGCCGCGAATGCCCTAGCGGCCTCGAGGTCGCGACGACAGACGGCGACGAGGTCGGTTCGTTCCGAAGTTAGCAGGCTCGGCCCGAACGAATTCTCGGCTATGGAGCCGCAGCCAATGATGCCAAATTTCATAGTGAAGTCCTTTCCCGGCGAGGAGGAGACCCATTTTCGAGCCCGGCTCCCCGTCTTATGGTTCAGCGCTCAACTCCCTCGTCCATCTGCGCCGTGGCGGTCAGCTCTTCCCACTTCGTCTCCCCAAAGCCGACGTTGTACTCCATGTTGAAGAGCAGCCGGTCTTCGGCGAAGCGGAAAGTCAGCAGGGGGCGGAAGGGCGTCTCGTAGAAGCAGAGCCTCGCGTTGTAGGTGCCGTCCGCGCTCCATGCGCCGCTGGCGGCGACCGGTTGAGAATGGTCGCTGTCGAATGAGGTGCTGCCCTCCACCCAGACCCCATAGCCGATGCGGATCGGATGCTCGACGCCAGACGCGTCCTCGACGGTCACCAGCGTTTCCCCCTCGCCGAAAGCAAAGGTGACCGCCCGCAGGTTGCGCTCGTTGGGCGCAAACACAAATCTCCGACCCGAATGTTTACTGGCCACCTCAGAGGTGGACAACCCTTCTTGCGGCGCGAGGGACAGCCCCTTCAACCGCTCAGCCAGCGGGCCGTTATCGGCCGGCGGCAAGGCTTCATGCTCCATCGCCGGCAGCAGGTGATCCCAGACCAGATCGAGCACCTGCTGCATATCGCTCACGCCGGCGGTGATGGCCACCACTGCGTCCTGGTCGGGCATGACGATGCAGTACTGGCCGAAGGCACCGTCGCCCCGGTAAACATTGTGCCGGCAGCGCCAGACCTGGTAGCCGTAACCCTGATCCCAGTCGCTGTCGGGGTCGCTGCCGTTCGCGGTCTGCAGGGCGGTGGCCTCCGCCACCCACCACTCCGGGAGCAGCCGCCGGCCATCCCACATCCCCCGCTGTAGCAGCAACTGGCCGAAGCGGGCAATATCCTCGGTGCGAATTTTCAGTCCCCAGCCGCCGACGTTGTAGCCCTCGCCATCGCTCTGCCAA
Organism: Gemmatimonadota bacterium; assembly: GCA_026706505.1. Next base: position 1,692 of record JAPOYQ010000118.1, on the reverse strand, counting down.
GTGGCCCCCTCAATCCCCAAGGGCGCGAAGAGCCGCGGTGTTAGGTAGTCAATCAGAGTCCCACCCGTCAGCCGCTGAACCATCAAACCGGCCATGTAGGTGGCTCCGGTGTTGTAGACGAAGTGGGTCCCGGGCTTGAGGCCCACCGGCACGGCGAGAAAGGACTCAGCCCAAGTGTCCCTCTCGGTTGACCAGAAGGCATCGGCCTGCTCCTTCAGGTGACCGGTGTTCATGCGCAGCAGATCCCGCACGCGCATCGCCGCAAGGTTTTCGTCCGGCTCGGCAGGGGCTTCCTTGGGAAAGTGGTCGAGGACCAGGTCGTCGAGACTCATCAGCCCTTCCTCGACCGCCAGCCCCACCGCTGTGGAGGTGAAGCTCTTGCTCAGAGAGTAGAGGCGATGGGGACTGTCGGGGTTGTAGGGGTACCACCAGCCCTCGGCCACCACTTTCCCTCCGCGCAGCAGCATGAAGCTGTGCAGGGCATCGATCGAATCCTCGGCCGCATCGACGAAGCCGAGAATGGCCCGACTGGAGATGCCCTGAGCCTCGGGGGTACTGCGCTCAAGGGCGGCGACTGGCTGGTTGGCGTGGAGTATCAGCATAAACAGCAGGAGAAAGGTGCGAAACATGCTCGAAATCCGGGAAAGAGTTGGTGGTCTATAGAGAATGGATCGACATCCAACTATTGGTTATGTCCTTGAAGAACGGTCAGTGCATCCCACGTCGCCGGAAATCCTCCGAAGGCGCTCATCTGCAACACGACCTCCTCAATCTCCGTCTTTGTGGCTCCACAACCAAGGGCTCGGTCGATGTGAACAGCAAGCTGTTCTGGCCTACCGAGAACCGTCAAGGCCGCGATCGTGCACAGCAGGCGGGTCTTGATATCCAGCCCCGCCCGTCCGTACAGGTCGTGCATCACGTGCGTCATCACCAGTCGCTCGAACTCGGGATGAAGTGTGCGCATCTTCTCGGCAGAGGCCTCTGCAGCGGCTTCTCCGAGCATCGTCGAGAGAATTCTGCGCCCTGCTTCGTAGCGTTCACTTTCAGTCATACATCCTCCCCGGATCGGTTATTGCGCTCTCGCTGGGTCTTAGGTTGCCAGAGAGCAGACGGAATCTGACCTCAGCCGTAGGCGCCCTTCTCGTGACGGCCGAGCAAGCGCTGCAGACGCGGCGAGGCTCCCTCCATCACGTGCGGCGGCATGCGATAGTCGATAAAGGGATAGAAGCGCTGGGAGATAAAACGCTTGCTGTACGTGACGCCGGCCATGAAGCGAGTGCGATCCGAGGCATTGGGAGCACCTCGGTGCCAGATCTGGTTGTTGAACATATAAGCGTCGCCAGCCCGGGCGAATAAGGAAATCGGTCCAGTCCCGCAAAAGGTGGGCTTGTCTTGCTCGGCGGGCCCACGACCGGCGCGGTGGCTGCCGGGCACGACCTGCGTGGGGCCGTATTCAATACTCTCCACATCGCTGACCGGGGTAAAGATTTGCAGCACAAAGCAGGGCATGGTAATGCTCGGGTCGTGCTGGTCCACTTCATCGGGCAGGGGAAAGTGGATCAAATCGTCGAGGTGCCAGCCGCCGGGACCGTCGGGCACCTTGCTGGAGTCAGGTTCGGTGTACAGGGCGTTTTGCGACATGAGGTGGCAGTTGTCGCCCAAGATGGCTTCAGCTAAGCTGACAAACGGCTC
>JAPOYQ010000141.1:4729-6643 GCA_026706505.1 Gemmatimonadota bacterium | reverse complement strand
CCTCTGAAATACATCGTGCCGAGGCTGGTCTGAGCGGCCGCATGTCCTCCGTCGGCAGCACGGCGGAACCAGTTTGCCGCCTCGCCATGATCCTCGGTCATGCCCGTGCCTCGTACATGCATGAGTCCGAGATTGTATTGCGCCAGTGCGTGCCCCTGCTCCGCCGCTCGGCGGAACCAGATGATTGCATCGCCAAGATCTTGGGCGACTCCTTGTCCTGTGGTGTACATTACGCCGAGACTCGTTTGAGCGGGCGCATGATCCTGCTCGGCGGCGCTGCGGTACCACTTCGCCGCTTCAGCAAAATCCTGATCGATACCAACGCCCTGTTCGTACATTCTCCCGAGGTTGTATTGCGCGACTTCGTGTCCTAGGTAGGCAGCCCTTTCGTACCACCCGGCGGCTTCGGTGAAGTCTTCGTCGACACCTTGACCTCGTTCATACATTTCCCCGAGATTGAGTTGGGCGAGAACCTGTTCCTGCTCGGCGGCACGCCGCATCCAGCTCGCCGCGGCGACATTGTCTCGCACAACGCCCAGACCGTCGGCATAGATGACGCCGATCACGGTTTGCGCCGTCGCGTCGCCCTGTTCCGCCAAGGGCATTAGATCGCGGAGCGCACCAAGAAAATCACCGCTCCGATACTTGGCAAGACCCTGTCCAAGCTCTTGAGCGGCCGGAGCAAAGGCCGTGAAGAATAGTAGTATCGCTGTTATGCGTGCGCACGACCATCTCATCTTCTGTTTCTCCCTATGCTCTTGGAGGTGCGATCCTCTCCCGTTGGTCGACGTAGTCCTTGCTTCTGTCGTCTTGAGAACCTGGCGTGGTCCCGATTGGTTGACCCTGTTGCTGCGCCGCCCGTACCGCCTGGTGGGCGTTGCGCCCCGGCCGAAAGCCGTAACTGTGCTCGGAGAACGTCGGTTCGAAGATCGGACTCAGCACCTGATGCACGGCCTGCTGAATGAGCCGGTCCAGCACCGTCGGTATGCCCAGCTTGCGTTCCCCGCCGTTGGGCTTCGGGATGCTCACCTGACGTACCGGCTGGGGACAGTAGCTGCCCACCAGCAGTTTGGCCTTGATCGTCGGCCAGTGTTGCCTCAGCAGCTCGCCCAACTCCGACATCCCGAGGCCATCGACCCCGGCAGCACCCTTGTTGCGGACGACCCGTTGATAGGCGCGCTGCATGTTCGACCGCTCAACCACGGCCTCCATCAGCGCCGGCTCCGCTTTCGCCCTCGACGCGTCCGTTTCAAAGTGCTCGGCGCCACCGATGCCCCGGCCGGGTTCCGCCCGACCTACATCCGTCACCGGTCTCTCCGCTTCTGCCGTCATCGCACTTCGATCCAACGCACCGCCTACCCGCGGTATGCCATGTTCAGCCCTTCAGTAACCGGTAAGCCACCTACTACAGCGTCGGCTGACTTCTGCTGGCCTCCACCGGCCCCTCTCGGAACCGATCGCTGCTCCACGCAGTCAGCCAACAGACCTCCCAGGGTAAGACGCGCGACCTTCCCACTTATACCCGCCGCATTTACAGCGACACCTTCCGTGCAAGTATCGGACGTTGGACTTCTTTGCCCCCTCATCCGATGCGACTGCCTCGTATGCGATTCCTGTTCGTCGGGTCAGTGTTTTGCCGTGAGCGCAACCACGCTCGCAGACTGCCTTCGGATTCCACCTCGCGATGGACACCCTTGTCCTCTCGGCTAGCTGTTCCCCTTGCCGGGCCACCAGCGGACTTTCACCGCCAAGTCATCCGGCCACCACCACGTGTATCGGAACAGCGCCAGTCAAGGCGCTACGCGCCATGCCTAGCGCACACAAAACCGGCGGCCCGATTCTCATCGGGCCGCCGGCTGTTCTGTGGATCCGTCGGATCAGCGCTCGCTAGAAACTCCAGCCCGCACCAAGCGA
>JAPOYQ010000141.1:1621-4719 GCA_026706505.1 Gemmatimonadota bacterium | reverse complement strand
TTGTCACGCCAATCTTGAACCGGGCGTTCTCTCCAGAGAAGTGCACGCCAACGGCCAGCGCGGTCTCGCCACCATAGCTGCCGGCACCGACCGACACGCCCCGAGCGCCCATCTCCGGCATCCCCGCCAGCGCCATCGAAGCCGCCACGCCAGATTTCAGCGTCTGGATGTCCTCGGTATTCCTCATGATGCTCATCTGGTTCGACTCAATCAGAGCACTGTGCTCCAGGATGTGCTCGTGGTTGTGCTCGATGAAGTCACGGTTCGACGCAATATTGGCCTCGTTCATGTCGATCCGGCTCATGCCGCCCTGGCCAGTGCCCATGCCTGTCACCGGATCGACTCCGATGTGCATGCCAAGGTTATCGATGTATTCCTTTTTCTGCATGAGCTTCATGCCGTGATCCGCGAGCGTGGCCTCGTTGGTCGTGATTCTGCCCTCGTGATCCATCAACATGGTCTCGTTGGCGGTGATTCGGCCCTCGTGATCCATCAGCATGTTCTCGTTGTCAGAGATCCGCGTCTCGTGGTCCGCAATGTCCGCCGTGTTCGTGGCAATGGCCGCCGTATTGGCTGCAACTTCAGATCCGGTGACACCGATTTCTGCAATCGCCGCCGCATTCGCCACAGTCGCACCATGTAGGGAGTCGACGGCCGTGACCAGCGCACCACCCGTGTCTTCCTGCTTCACCAATGCGTCCAGAAGAGCGTCTGCCGGGTTTACTGAGGTGAATTCGTAGGTCGTCGCAAGAGCCTCATCCAGTTTCTTTTTGGCGCCATCGGCCGTCATCTGATGCGCGTCGACGGATTCCTGTTCCGCATCCCGCTTGGTCTTAGCAGATTTCCTCGCAGACGTGGCCATCCTAACTGCGTCGTCAACCGCAGACAGTCTTGCGGCTGCCGTATCCCTCGTGGTCGTCAATTCGTCGATTTCTTCTTGCTCCGCCGCAGTTATAGTCGATCCCCCAGGACTGTCGTCGTCATCGGCTGCATCTGTAGCATCGGAGAGCGCCTTTGCCGCATCGTCATAGGCCGCTTGCGCAGAGGGCAGATCGTCCTGGGCATCCTCCAGATCGTCTTCGGCCTCATCAAGGTCGTCCTGAGCGTCGTCCAAGTCGTCGCGGGCGTCCATCAGATCCTCGGCAGCATCATCGTAAGCCTTCTGCCGATCGCTTCTCACCTCAGCGAGGCGGCTGGCCGCGTTGTCTCCAACTCCGGCAAGCCTGTCAATCAAGTCCTCCTGCAAGGGCTCTATCGCATTCCTGGCTGTCTTCAAGGCCTCCTTTGCCGCGTCGTCAGCAGATTTGGCGCGCGCCACGGCTCTGACCTCGATCGCGGCATCGTCAAGCCCTTCGCGCAGGGCCAGCTCAGCTGCCGCAAGGGTTCTGGCCGCATCCCGTGCAGTTGTTGAAAGCTCATCCTTCAGATTGCCGTCGTCATCGTATGGGTCGTCGGTACCAGACAGGGCATCCCAAGCGGCCTGAGCGACGGCCAAATTTCCGCGCAGAGTCCCGCTTGAGTCAGCGTCCTCAGCCCCGATCGCCGTATCAGCGGTACCGTCATCGGTCGTATCAACCTGTTTTTCTGCAAGGGTTGTTCGGGCCCTGATCAGCAAGCCCGTGGTTCCCAGGTCGGCCGATTCGGTCGCATCGAGCACAGTACCGTCAGACTCCAGCCCCTTGGTCACAGCATTATTCCGCCTGGTGAGTAGGGCCAGCGCCATTTTCTCTGCATAGACGGCATCCGCCAGAGAATTGCCGGCTTCCTCGTCTCGCGCCTCCACAGCCGTGTCGCGTACGTCGGTAAGCCTAGCGGTCTCCTGGCGTTCGAACTCGTTGGGGGTACCGTCGATTCCATCCACGTAATCGTCAAGGGCCTTCTGCGCCGTCGCTGCGTCGTCCCATAGGCCTCTGAGTTCCATCACCCGATCATCGACGGTGTCGGCGCATGCCATCTCGCCCGTGGTAGGAATAACCAACTGCATCGGCAGAGCATCATCCGCCACGGTCGGAAGCTCCACCGTGCAGACATCCACTCCCTCGCTCAAGAGATCGGGTGGAGGTATCCGTTGGGCAAACGCCGCTGGCACTGTCGCTAGAGCGCCCAATCCCAGCGCGCCCAGCGCCGTAGAAAAAATACGTTTTAGAACCATATGAGTGTTGCCGGTGACTGTTTGGTCACGCGTCATGTCTGCACAGTCCGAGAGGAGAACAAAATTAAGCGGTGCGAGCGCCCCGCCTTTCCCTGGTCGGGTGGTTACGGTTAGATGACCCTCTTTGAGCAGAGAGTCTCTCGATACAGGTGGAGGGACCCCGGCCTGGTAGACACTTCCGGGCTATGGTTGGACGAATAAACGAAGAGACAACCTAAAGAATATCCTCTGCTAGGCTGTCAGCAACTCGGTTAGCCGCTTCGTGTACCGTCGCCCGCGCAAGATGGGCGTAGCGCACCGTGCTCGAGATCCGCCTATGGCCCAACAGCTTTTGGATCGTCGGCAGGCTTTCGCCGAGTGCCAGTGCGCTTGAGGCAAAACTGTGCCTCAAGTCATGCAGCCGGACATCCGAAAGATCCGCACGGGCGCGAAGCCGGCGCCAAGCAAGGTCGATAGAACACAGGTGCGTGCCGGACTTCTGGCCCGGAAAAACCCACTCGTTTCCCGGCACCCTCGGTAAGCTGGCCAAGAGTTCTATCGCAGACGGCGACAGCGGCACCACTCGTGGTCCGACCTTTGAATCCCGCAGGCGCAATTCTCGGGATTCGACATCCACATCAGCCCAACGGAGTGTCAGGATTTCTCTCTTCCGGCATCCGGTGAGCATCAACAGCCGAATCGCCGCAACGGTTTGTGGCATTGCACCTCCGATCTGCAATGCGTCCTCCAAGACCTGTCCGAGCCGGGCAAACTCCGCCACCGTGAGGAATCGTTCCCGCTTGCGGCGCTTGTACAAGGGCATATGTCGGCAGGGATTGATACCCTCCGGGACGATCCCCCAGATCTGCGCCTTGTTGAAAATCTGAGATAGCGTGCTGATCGCCATGTTCGCGGTTACCGGTGTTGCGGCAAGCTGCTGATGCAGGTCCGCGATTTCCTCCCGCCC
>JAPOYQ010000141.1:0-1591 GCA_026706505.1 Gemmatimonadota bacterium | reverse complement strand
CTCCCGCCCTACTGCTACCAAGGGTAGGTGGCCTATCGCTGGAACGATATGTTTACGAATGAGGATTCCTCGTAGCTGAACCGTGGAGGGCTTGCATCGCACGATCACATACTCATTCAGGTACCTCGACGCGACTTGCGCCACAGTGGGCCCGTTGGCTTGTGTGACTGTTGAGCCTTTCGAGAGAAGGCCCTCTCCCACCATCCGTTCCCGCTGTCTGGTCTGTTCGGCCTGGATGACACCGTGGCCGAGCGAGACGCGTTTCGGGTCTCGGTGGCCGTGTGCCTGCGGGGCATCCGGCTTGGCTTCGCAGGGATGCGCTCGCGCGCCAATGCCGGCACGGCGCCGATCCCACAACACGCTCTCGTACTTCACCTTTAGCGCATCGACAATGCGGTCGGAAATGTTCCGATGTTTCGTTCCCCGCATGTTGCTGCTCCTCGAAAGACCGCTATGTGGACTCGACACCCCGGCGTTGTATCCGCGATCCAATGGCGTCGCCGATCCGCGCGGCGGCAGCCTTCTCGGCATCGAGCATCAGGTGCGAATACCGTGCGGTGGTATCGATCCTGCCGTGATTGAGGAGCCTACCGATCGCCGTGAGGCCCTCGCCCAGTGCCAGGGCGCGACTGGCGTAGGAATGACGCAGATCGTGCAACCGGACGTCTTCAAGCCCCGCAAGTGATCTGACTTTCTCCCAAGCGGGCTGCAACGTCATCAAGTGCTGCCCGCGCCGGCGACCGACGATCACCCAAGGATTGCCCGGTGTACGGGTGATGCCCTTGAGCACGGTCTCCACCGCTGAGGTCAGCGCGACCATGCAGGGCCCTGTCTTGCTGTCGCGCAATCTGAGCTCCCGCGCATCGAAATCGACATCGTCCCACCGCAACGTGAGAATCTCATTGCGCCGACAGCCTGTGAGAATCAGCAGGCGCAACGCCGCCGCCGCAGACTCGGAGACCGACCCGTCCGCCTCCGCCCGCTTGAGCGCGCGGCCGAGACGCCGGTATTCGTGCTTGGTCAGATACCGGTTGCGCACACGCAGCGGGTACTTGCCAATACCCTGGCACGGATTGGTCCCCTCCGGTATCAGACCCCACTGTCCCGCCTTGCGGAACATTTGGGCCAGAATCTGGACGGTTCTATTGGCCATGCCGGGTCGGTCGTGAAGTGCATAGTGCAGTGTGGCGACGTCCGCCCGCTGCACTGAACCGATCTTGCGCTCGCCAAGCGCTGGGACGATCTGGGTGTTGATAATCATCCGGTACGATTCGATCGTCTGCGTCTTGCAGCTGACCGTGGCGTGCAGTTTCAAATAGCGCTGTGCTAACTCCGCAACGGTGGGTTCTGCAGACGGGGAGGATCGGCTCAGGTCCGTCCCTTCCTTGATGCGGCGAATCAACGCGCTTGCCCGGTTGCGCGCCTCGATCTGGTGGTCAGGACACGAACCTCGAACGCCGTGCAGGTCCCTGTCCCGAACCATGTGCTCTTTTTCTCCGATATCAAGCATCCGTGCTCCGTTTGCTGATCCGATGAGTGCTCCTTTGGGGCTTTCGTTCGTAAGCAGTGCGACGACACCACCCGGCTTTCA
>JAPOYQ010000106.1 GCA_026706505.1 Gemmatimonadota bacterium | reverse complement strand
CCAGCTCAGCGAGTTGTCGGTAGAGAGCGAAGGCGACAAAATGTCCTTGGGCGCGCGCGAGCGCGGCGGTCAGATCGACGTGCATAGCTTGGTCGGCTCCGGCCGGGATGAGCGCCATGAGAACCCCTTGATCAGCCGCAACCTAATTGACGGAGATATCACCTCGTATTGGGGTCGCAAGGAGGGACGCGGGGTGACGCCGGTGGGGCTTTTTATCCTAGACTTGGGCGTGCTCTTTTGGGTCGATCGAGTGCGGTTGTTGGGGGATTTCACCGGGCTGCCGACGACCGGCGAGAGGGCCCGCACCCGCTTTGGGTCCATCAATTACCTGTGGTACAAGATGTCGGGGTCGGACGGATCGCTGGCCCCGGACGGATCGCTGCGCTGGATCTCACTGGGAGACTTGCCTGAATCGCTGCGCAACCGCCGCGACATCGTCCACTTTGAGGAGCGCTTCCCTCCGATGAAGTTGCGCTACGTCCGGCTCCTCTTTGGCATGACCTCTGGCGCGCTCTCGGGCACGACTGCGGAGTTTCAAGTCTTTGGCGAAGGATTTCCCGCCGCCTTGACGGCGCTCTCGCCGATTTTCGACTTGGGCGGGCAAAAGACGATCTCAGCGCTCGATTGGCAAGCCCAAGTGCCGCCCGCTACTCGCCTAGAAATTCGCAGCCGCACCGGCAATTTGCTCGACGAGGAGTACTCTTTCTACGACAAGAACGGCAAAGAAGTCTCCGCAAGGAAATACGACAAGCTCATTCCCTCTTTTCGCGGACGGATCGACACGGTGCGCACAATAGGCTCGGACTGGAGCAACTGGAGTCCGGTTTACGAGGTTTCCGGCCAGGGTTTTTTGTCGCCAGGACCTCGGCAGTTTGCCCAAATCGAGGTACAGCTTTTGAGCGAAGATCCGTTCAGCGCCCCAGCACTGGAAACGCTGACCCTGCACTTCCACCCACCGCTGGTGCAACAGACGCAGGCGGAAATCTACCCAGCCGAGGTCGAGCCGGGCGCGCCGCAAAATTTCACCTATTTCCTCCGCGCAACCGCAACTTCGGCCAACCGAGGATTCGACCAAATCCTGCTGAGTTCGTCGGCCGCGGTGCGCTTCAAGACCTTGCACATCAACGGGGAAGAAACCACCGTCCAAATCGAGGAGCGGGACGACGGGACCCTGCTCGTCCTCGACCGCACCGTGCGGCGCTCGGGGCTTTTGGAGATCGCTTTCGAGAGTACGCTTTACCTCAACCAGACTCGTTTTGACGCTTTGCTCTTCAACAGCAATCTGGAAGATCAGGTACAACAGGTTGACGCGGGGGATGCCAGCGAGGCCGTGGCGAGCGAGACGGTATCCGTAGCCTTGCCCGCGGACCCCGGTCTGCTCGATAATCTGACGATCTCAACCCAGTTGCTAACTCCCAACGGCGACGGCATTAGCGACCGGCTCGCCCTCGAATTCAATCTGCTCAAAGTACTGGACCCGCGCACCGTGCGAGTAGCTATTTTCGACCTAACCGGGCGACAGGTGCATCTTCTGAGCGAAGAAGAGCAAGTGGCCGGACGAGTGGCCTTGGAATGGGACGGACGCGGTCACTCTGGCAGTCTAGTGGCACCAGGGAACTACGTCCTGCGTGTCGAAGTCAGCGGAGACGCACGCACCGATCAGGTCAGCCAAATCGTTTCCGTGGCCTACTGAAACCATCTACGCCTAATTGGAGCCAGTCTCACACCCGTCGCGATCAACCTAGTCATGCTGAGCGGAGCACAGCGGAGTCGAAGCATCTCCTACCTAGGAGCCCGTACATAACATCAGTATCTAATAATCAAATAGCGGCACTTACCTCCATCACTCCCAACCCTTCCTCCAGTTCCTCGACACTGGCAAAAGCCACTAAGGTGCAATGCACCCCCTCGGTCGCCAACACCCACTGTATCGCCCGCTCGGTGCGCGGCACCAATTCGCCCGGCTCAGCCAACTCGTGCCAAGGACCTGAGACAATCGGGTAGACCAGCGGCAGCTCTCCGCGAATGCCTTCGCCCCTCGGCGATAGCTCCTCGACCTTTGACTCGTCCACGGCCGACCAGTCGGTCTGCGTTTTGTCGGCCCAGCTAAGCCACTGGCCGCCCAAGGCCTTCATAATCAGCACGCCCTTCCCAGCCTGAGCCGACGCCGCAATGCCCGGAGCCTGCCAGCGGCAGACGTAGTTGTAGATGACCAAATCGGCGTCCGCTTCGGGTTCGGGGCCGCGCTCAGCATAGGCTTGTTGATCGGCCAACATGTGCCGAATCAAACACAAGGCGCGCACTTTGCCTTTGGCCTTGCACTCGGCAATGCGCTCGGCCAAGCCTTCGTTTTGCAGATAGGCATAGTGGTGTACCCGCAAAATATCGATGGCCTCGCGGCGCACATTGGCGAGGTGTTTGTCGATAGTCCCCTCCACCTCAGCGGCTGCGGGCGCACCCACCTTGAGCGAGAAGAAGCGGTCGTCCCGCGGGCCTTTCAACTCATCCGGGATGTGGACCTCGTCGCCGTAACCCATGTCGAAGAGATTGATACCTAGCTCGGCGGCCCGCAGGTAAATCCGCCGCTTCTCCTCGGGCGGCGGATGGCCGTTGACGCCCTCGTGGCGGGCCAACAGCCCACCCAAGCCAACGGTGCTCAGCTTCATGTCCGTTTGTCCAAAGCGACGGTATTCCACAATAACCTCCTTGCGTCGGTTGCGATGCGCTTACTGCTTGCTGCACCCAATATGGCACATTAGTTTCTCCGGCGCGCAAAATTTACCCCACCAGCCCATATCATCCAAGGGAGAATGCAGTGACTGACAAAGTCCTCATCATCGTCGGCGACGCCACCGAAACCGTCGATACGCTCTATCCCTACCTGCGCGTCCAAGAAGAGGGATTCGCGCCCGTGGTGGCCGGGCCGGAAGCCCGCCGCTACAACATGGTCCTGCACGAGGTCCCAGCCGAAGGTTGGGACATCACCCGCGAATTCGAGGGCTATACCATCCAAGCGGACATCGCCTTCCACCACGTCGTGCCCGAAGAGTACGTGGGAATCTTTTTCTCCGGCGGGCGCGCCCCCGAATACATCCGCGACGACCCGAACCTGATTCGCATTACCCGCTACTTTTTTGACCGCGACAAGCCCGTAGGCTGCGTCTGCCACGGCGTCGAAATCCCCGCCCGCGCCGGTTGCGTCAAAGGGCGGCGCATGGCCACCGTGCCCAAGTGTCAATTCGACCTCGAAGTCTGCGGCGGCACCTTTGTCGACGCGCCCTGCGTCGTCGATGGCAACCTCATCAGCGGCCGCACCTGGCACGACCACGGACACTACATGAAACACTGGATCAACTTGCTCATCGCCGAGCGCGAGCGCATGGGCGCACAACAGGAGGCCGTCACCGCGTGAAACTCTACTACAGCACCTATGGCATGAAGCAACTCGACGTCTTCGAAGCCCTGCCGCGCCTCGCCGACATGGGTTACGAGGGCATGGAAATCGCCGTCACCCCCGGCTGGCCAACCGAGCCGGCCAACATGGACGCGGCCGCGCGCAAAAGACTCGCCGACCTCTTCCGCCAACTCGGCTTCCCGACCCCGGCACTCATGGCCCTGCTCTCCCCCTGTGTCGAAGGCGAGGGACGCGCAGCCGCACTCGCGCAGTTCAGGGCGACCTTTGAACTGAGCCGCGCGCTCCGGCTCGACGACCGCCCAATGATCGTCAGCACCACCCTCGGTGGCAAACCCGCCTGGGAGACCGGCAAAGAACGCATCGTCGAGCTGGTACTCGAACTGGGCGACATGGCCGCGGAATACGACGTCATCGTCGCCATCGAGCCACATGCTGGCGACGACTTCGAGACGCCGGAAAAGGCCGCCTGGCTCATGCAGCAGACCAACCACCCGAACCTCGGCCTCAACTTCGACTACAGCCACTTCTGGGTTGAGGGCATCGACTTGCAGCACTCGATTGACCTGAATCTCCAGTACTCAGTCCACAATCACATCAAGGACGGCTATCTCGACGAAGAGGGGCGAGTCCGCTATCTCCTGCCCGGTAGCGGCAAGCTGGACATGAAGGCCTACTACAAGGCCGTGCAAGACGCCGGCTGGGACAATTACATCTGCCCAGAAGTCACCGGCCAGATATGGAACGCAAATGGGTACGACGCCTGGAGCACAGCGCAGTTTTGCTACGACGTGCTAAGCGCGACTCGGGCGTCTTCAGGCTAAATGCAGACCAGCCCTCAATGAAGTCCAAGTGAAGTCTCCAGCGCACGAGGCCCAGTTCTCTCTTGACTCTGTGAAGGTGCCATCCTATCCTAGTCGTCAAGGCGTTTTAAGGACGCCTCGATCCGCGGAAAGGGTTGAACCCACCTTAGTTTTTTCGCCTGCTGATAAAGAACCTTCTTTCGGCTTGTCTTCGCGGATGACAGGCATTTTGAAAGAGGGTTTTGTATGGCTACCGTCCTACCTCCCAATCCCCATCTCGATCATCTGAAAAAACAGGCCAAGGACCTGCTCAAGTCCTTCCAGTCCGGCGATTCTCAGATCTGTGCGTCCGTGCAACAGTATCTGCCCCGATTTTCCCGATTATCACCTGACGGATTCACTCTGCACGACGCCCAGCACGTGCTTGCCCGCCAGTATGGCTTCGACAATTGGCCGGCCCTGCGCCAGGCGGTCAAAGAAATGGCTGCGACGAGGCACCGCTCTGTGCCAACCGCAGACAGGCTGGACGAAAAGCTCAAGCGCCACATCGACGCGCTCGGCTTCCACAGCGTCGGCGCCTACCGCATCTGGTGCCACAAGCAGGGCCTCGACAAGGGGCTAGACAAAAGTGACGAGCAGTTGCAAAAGGAATGCGAGCTATTCCAGCTTTGGCAAAAGACCCGCCGCCCCGACCCCAAACCAGACTACCGCCCGAGCCAGGTCCGCTTCATCACCCTGGCCTACGAGGGCAAGACATCGGGCATCTGGGAGGGCTGGACGCGGCTTTTTGCCAATGTCGAGGACCCGGCCGAGCGCAAAGCCTTTTATCGCCTCCTAGTCCACTGCGAGAAATACGCCCGCATTGACGGCAAGCTGTTGGCTCCCCTGGCCCGCTACCACCGCGACTGGCTCAGACCAATAGAGGAATGGTATCCGCAAAGCCAGAACAAGCGGCGACAATTCGGCGAATTGGTCCGCCACCTTTTAGCCCACTATGAAGTGCCGTTTTTCATGGACGAGGTCTGGCGCGAGACCTCCTTTACGGACGGAGCTTGGCACCAAGAGGATCCAGCCGTCATCCGGCGGCAGCAGGCGTGGTTTATGCACATCGCCCAAGGCGGCAATATCCGCGCAATGGATACGGAAATCGCCCTCACCAAACGCATGGCGCATCTGATCTTCGAGGTGCCGGACGTGGAATCGGTCTCGATGGGATTGCGCTGGGCGCAGTTTCGCGGAATGGGCGGCAGCCGCAACCTAGTTTTAGCCGTGGTGCGCTCGCGTCTGCGCGACTTTATGGAGGACGAGCCGTTCTGGGCGACAGTGGTGCTCTTTCTGGCCAACCAGCCAATGCTCGATCCCGCTTACGTCGGCCCAATCGTCGACTATATCTACAACCAGAAGTTTGCGCCTCAGCAGACGCGACGGCCCGACGGGAATCTCACAGAAGGAGCGCCACTGCAACCCCGTTTTACCATGAAGGGCCGCAGTATTGACAAGCTGCTGCGCCAAGTTGAGGCGTGGCACGGCGAATTTGCCCTCGACCAGCACGTGGACTGGGAGGAGTGGTCGAGCTCCGGCCTCCGTGGCTACGAGTGCGAAGAGGAAGACGGCCACCTCGGCGCGACCCTGCGCTGGAGCGTGCGGGAATTGTGCGATTCCTGGGCCTTGGCCAAAGAAAGCCAAGCCATGTGTCACTGCGTCAAATCGTACGCTAGGCGCTGCGCTAAGGGGGAGTATTCTATCTGGTCGCTCCAAGCGGAAGGCACCCAGCAGAAGCGCCCGAACGTGCTAAACATTGCGGTGGACAACAGGCGAAGGCAGGTCATCGAATTCCGCGGCAAATACAACATGAGGCCCAACGACAAACAGCGCACGGCCAAACAGCGGGATCAGACGAGCAAACCTTATCTCCACCTCCTGCGCAAGTCGCCAGAGATCATGCGCCGGTGGATGGAGCGGGAGCAACTGCGGCACGGTTGAATCATTGCCCTCGCCGGCCAGCGCGATGGCCGCGGCGCGGGCGTCTTTTGATTAAATCGTCGGCACTTCGCGGACCTATCCCTCGTCGCGAACCTCAACCTCGCTGCCCTTCTCAAACGCCTGAGCCTTAAACTCCGCCAATGCCTTGTCGAGCAGAGCCTGCGCCTCCTCGGCCTCCTTGCCCCAAACGACGATATCCACCGGTAGCCGCTGACCGTCGGCCGTGCGCTCCCTCAACGCGACGAAGGCCTTAAGGTAGGTATTGGGATATTGGCTCATCACGCTATGCAGGATCGGGCCGCACTGCGATTCGGGCAGGTTGACGGCGACCCGCAACGAAAGCCGCACGTCGTCGTATATCCCGGCCAAGGCATCCTCTACCGACTGGCGGAATAGCGCCTCTACCTCGCGCGGCGGGCCGGGTAGGCTGTAAATCGTGGTTGCGCCG
>JAPOYQ010000630.1 GCA_026706505.1 Gemmatimonadota bacterium | reverse complement strand
CTTTGAGCAGCGCTGGCTGGTCGTAACGTCGAAGCGCCTGATGGTCCTCGATCCCAACGGCGCGAGCGACGACGTGGAGTTTTCGCTGCAAGTGGTCAAGTCCGCCCGCATCGAGGCGCTAGTCGGCGGCGGGCGCTTGGAATTGGAGCGCGAAGAAGGCGCACCGACGCATCTGTACTACTCCAATTCACTAGCACCCAAATTCGCCGAGGTGGCCGAGGGCATTGAACAACTCAAAGAGGGCCAAGATCTCAACCTGCCCCACGAACTGGATCGCACGCACTGCGAACAATGCGGGCGTCGCCTGCCAGAGATAGGCGGGATATGCCCGGTCTGCATCGCCAAATTCGACACCTTCAAGCGCCTGATCGGCTACATGCTGCCCTATCGGGTCCAGCTAGCCTTGTTGTTGGGCCTGACTGTGTTCTCCTCGCTTTTGGAGTTGGCACCGCCCTATATCGTTAAGCATCTCATCGACGACGTACTCGTTCCCGGCACGGAAGCCAACCTACTCTACTGGTTGGTGGGTGGTCTCTTTGTCATCGGCGTCGTCGAGTGGTGCGTCGGCGTGGTGCGCCGCTGGCTCAACGTCCGAGTCGGTTTCCGCGCCATCGAGCACTTGCGCACGGATTTGTTCAAGGCACTCCAGTACCTGCCCCTGCGCTTCTACGACAAGCGCAAGGTCGGCGCTTTGATCTCGCGCATGAACAACGACTCGGAGATGGTCGAAGACTATCTGCTCTTTGACATGCCCTACATCGTTTCCAATGCTGCGATGATCGTCGGCATCTTGGGGCTGCTGTTCTACATGAACTGGGAGCTGACCCTGTACGTGCTGGCCCCGGTGCCGCCGATTATTATTGGCTCGAGCCTCATCTGGAATCGCCTGCAGCGCTTCTGGGGCCGCTGGTCGGCGCGCTGGTCGCGGCTGACGACGCATCTCAATGAGTCGATCTCTGGCATCCGCGTGGTCAAGGCTTTCGCGCAAGAGCACCGCGAGTCCGAGCGCTTTGATCAGCGCAACCACGCTTTGCGCCAAATCAGCGTCAGTGCGGAGCGCTCTTGGTTGGTCTTCTTCATGGTGACCAACTTCTTCATGAGCTTTGGCGGGTTCTTCGTGTGGTATTTCGGCGGTCGGCAGATCGTTGGGGGCGACCTGTCGCTGGGGGAGCTGATGGCCTTTATCGCCTACCTGTGGATGCTCTACCACCCGCTCAAGTGGTTTGGCGATTTCTACAGCTTCATGGTGCGGGCCTTTGCCGGGGCCGAGCGCATCTTTGAAATCGTCGATGCGCCCTCTGAGCCTTTCGACCACCCCAGTGCTCAGCGCGTCCCTGCGCTTGAGGGCCAAGTCGTCTTTGAGGGCGCGGCCTTTGGCTACGACCCGGGCAAGATCGTCCTGCGCGACCTCGACTTGGTGGTGCAGCCAGGCGAGATGATCGGTCTAGTCGGCAAGTCTGGGGCGGGCAAGAGCACGCTGATCAACCTAATCACGCGCTTTTACGATGTCTCGCACGGCCGTCTCGCCATCGACGGGATCGATATCCGCGAAATCCGCCTGCGCGACCTGCGCTCGCAGATCGGCATGGTGGCCCAGCAGTCGTTTTTGTTCAACGGCACGATTGCCGAAAACATTGCGTACGGCAAGCCCGGTGCCACGTTCGACGAGATTCTGCGCGCGGCCAGCGCGGCCAACGCCCACGAGTTCATCATCAAACACCCCGACGGGTACGACATGGTCGTCGGGGAGCAAGGCGACAAACTCGCTGGCGGTGAAAAGCAGCGCATTTCCATTGCGCGGGCCATTCTCCACGACCCGAGGATCCTGATCTTGGATGAGGCGACTTCGTCGCTCGACACGCCGACCGAGAAAAAGATCCAAGAGGCGATTCAGCGGCTGGTCAAAGGCCGCACGACCTTCGCCATTGCCCATCGGCTTTCGACGCTGCGGAGTGCGGACCGCCTCGTGGTTCTCGACGGGGGCAAAATAGCCGAAATTGGCACGCACGAGGAACTGATGGCGCGCGAGGGCATTTTCTACAATCTGGTAAAGAC
The DNA here is from genome assembly GCA_026706505.1 of Gemmatimonadota bacterium. Next base: position 4,641 of record JAPOYQ010000630.1, on the reverse strand, counting down.
CCAACGCGAGACATCGGCGGTTATGGCAACTAGCGGCTAGTGAGGAACGACGCAATGACAGATAACGAAAAACTAGCGATTACTCCGATTTCCGTGACTCACCCCGAGCGCGTAGAAATTGACAAGCTGCGCCTCTTTCGCGAGCCGGCTTGGATATTGCGCTTGACCATCGACGGCGACCGCTCGTACCTGAAGGTGAAGGTCGTCCGCGCCGCGCCACTGTCCCACCCGACCCGCTATATCTGTCTCCTCGACGCCAAAGACGAGGAGATCTGCATGATCGATGATCTCAAACAGCTCGACTTAGAGGCGCGCGCCTTGATTGAGGAAGAGCTGGACCGCCGCTATTTGACGGCGGCAATTCAGCGGGTCAATGCGGTGCGCAACGAATACGGCACCTCTTATTGGGACGTGCAGACCGACCGCGGTCCGCGCGAGTTCGTCGTCCAGAACGTCTCGGAAAACGCCCAATGGCTCGGTGACCACCGGCTGCTGATCACCGATGTCGATGGCAACCGCTTTGAAATTCCGCGCCTCGACGAACTGGACAAGAAGAGTTGCGCAGCGGTTGAACAGGTCGTCTGACTAGCGTTCGCCGTTGCAGTATGCCGACCAGCCCCTTTGTGGGCTGGTTTTTTTTTGCCCACCACCAAACAAGTTTGCCTTGTCGCCAGCGGCCCTCTCCCCCTATCTTCAGAGTGTTCAGCATTCCTTGCAGATCCCGCTTAGTCGGGTCATCTGCTGAATACAATAGCCGATACCCGGCGAAGGGTCGCTCCCTTCTGCCTTGGCAAATAGGTAGAAACATCGCTGCACTCTGCAGGGAATGTTGAACATGGCCCGGCCCCCGAGGGGGCCGCCTGTTCCCCTTCTCCGAAGGAGAGGGGTTGTATTCACGCCTGAAGGCGTGGTGCAAGCCCGCCTCGGCCCAAGGCGACTTGCTCATTACCATCCCATCCGCTGTCTAAATCAGAAGTCCTTTTTAGACCACTCTGTATGTGCGTCTTGCCCTGACTTTGGCAACACACCTTCTAACCGATTGAGGATACCGTGAAAAAGGTACGCCGCCCTGTCGATCTATACCGAGTCGAGGGGCACCCCACGTTGTTCGCTTCTGGGGAGACTATTATGGCCGCGCTCCAATACTACAGCCCCCAATTGGCCGATGAACGGGCGTACTACGGGGCCTTGATGGGTTGGTCATTCTTTTTTGACGCCGAGGAGAGAATGCCAGTCGGTCTGCCCGCCGACGAGTTGATCCACCGCAACTTGTACTATCTCTACGGAATTGAGCGCCGCGAGGTGCGCCGCGACAATTTTGCCGACCTGTGGCAGGAGATTGAGGAGTCGATTGCCGCAGACCGAGTGCTGCTCGCTTGGGTGGATGCCCGCGATGTAAGCGATGCGGCCTTTCAATACAATCGCACATCCGGTGCGAGCGAAGCCATGCTCATCTATGGATACGAGCAGGCGACGGATATGTTGACGATTCTGGTTAATCCGCAGGGCTTTGTGGGGCAGGTACCGCTCTCTTGTCTGCCCGAGATGTTGCCCGAACTGGTGGTGTACGACTACGCAGTGCCCGAGGGTCTCGACCCCTATCCAGTTGAAAAAATGGAGCAGGTCCTCTTAGAGGATGTGCAGGAGATGCTCGCGGGCAACAAGGTCGGCCGGGTAGAGACAGGCCTGCCGGCCGCGCAGCGCTTTGTCGAGGAGATGGAGCGCCAGATTGAGCGGGACGAAGAGAGTATGCGCGTTTGGATGCGGGAGGTGTTCTGTCAGATGGCCCTACTCGGCCCGCAGCGCCAGCGGCTGGACGACAATTTGCGGCGGCTGGCGGCAGCAACCGGCTTGGGTGCTCTGTCGGCTGCGGCCGATACTTTCGGGGACCTAGGTCGGCGTTGGGAAGTGACCTGCGACTTGTTCTTTAAGGGAGCGTGCAACGATCCGGCGGCCATGCTGAAGCGCATCCGCGAGTACGTCCAGGGCCTGCTGAGCCTAGAGGAGGCGCAGGCTCGGTTCTTATTGCAGTGGCTGTAGCAGATCCGTTGGGGCACAAGGATTGCCCTTGAGACTTTGCTTGGAACTGTGATAAGCAATCGTTAGTTTGCTTCTTATGGACGGAACATTCGCTGCTAGCGGCGAAAAACCTTCACCCCCACAAAGGAACCGCCATGGAAGCCCCCCAAGCAGAAATGAGCGTCGTCGGCCGCATGTTGCGCGTCTTCTACGCTCCATCCGAGACTTTTGAGGCCGTAGCCGAGCAGCGCAGTGTCGCCGACTGGCTGGTGCCGACCATTGTAGTCGCGATGGTGATCTTCTTCTCCACGTATGTAACTTCGCCGATCTACGTGGCTGAGACGATGGAACAGATGCAGCAGCAGACGCCCGCAGAACAAAGCGATGCAATGGAGGGCACTGTAGGTGCTATCCTGATCAGTACGCTAATTGCCGCACCAGTTATGATGTTTGTCATGCTCTTTATTGGTGCTGCGATTTACCTCTTGGTAGGCAAATTACTCGGCGGCCTGCTCGGCTATAGCCAGTGCTTGGCCATCGTCGCGTACACCTCGCTGATTGCCATTCTCCAGCATGTTGTCAAGACGCCGCTGGTCTTGGCCAAAGAGACGATGAATGTGCAAATAGGGTTGGGGATGTTTCTCTCCGAGGAAGCCCAAAAAAGTTTCGGGGGAGCTTTATTGAGTTCCATTGATCCCTTTGTCGTCTGGATGGTCGTCATCGCCGGTCTCGGGCTTTCCATCCTCGGGCAGATAGAGCGCAGCCGCGCCTATGCGGGCGTTGCGGTTATCACGCTGATCTTCCTTTCCATAGGCGCGTTTTTTAGCACCCTCAGACCTGGAGGTTGAGGTGGCAACCAAGAAGCGCCACCTGCTGAAGCTCCTCGTCTTCTTGCTCTTGGCCGGCTCGGTCGGAGCTGCGGTCTATTTCAACTTGCGGCAGGAAAAGGCCGAAGAGACATATCCCACGGCGCTAGTCGAGCGGGGTGCTATCGTCGATAAGCTAGCTGAAACGGGTCGCATTGAGTTGGTGCGGACCGTGGAGGTCAAATCGACGATTGCCGGCGAAATCCGCGATTTGCCCATCGAGGCCGGCGCGTGGGTGGAGACGGGTGAGCTGATGGCCGTCATCGAGCCAGATCCCAATCAATCGCTGCAATTGTATCAGAAGCGCTCGAGCGTGGAGCAGGGCAAGATCGATTTGGCGGAACAGGAGCGGAACTTCGAGCGTCAGAAGGCCCTCTTCGACAGCAAGATGATACCGGCCAAGCAGTTTGAGGAAGCTGAGGTGCGCCTAACGCGCGCGCGCACTGGCCTGCGCTTGGCCCAGCTCGAACTCGACATGCTCGAAGCCAAGGCCAACCTGCAGCGCACCCAACTCTCAGGAGACCAAGTCTCGCTCGACGAGGTTCGCGTCCTCGCCCCGATCGACGGCATTGTCATCCGCCGCGACGTAGAGGTGGGCGAGGTGGTTTCCTCCGGGCTTTCGTCGTATTCCGGGGGGACGATGCTCTTTGAGATCGGCGACCCCAGCCAACTGATTGTGCGCGGCGACATCGCGGAAATCGACATTGGCCGGGTGGAGATCGGTCAAGACGTGGACATCATCGTGGATGCGTATCCCGACACCACGTATCGCGGCCGGGTGCGCTGGATCGCGCCCGTGGGCCAGCAGAAGCAGGGCAGCACTATCGTCACCTTTGACACGGAGATCGAGATTACCGACCACGCGCCGCGTCTGCGCCAAGGCATGTCCTGCGACATCGACATTCTCTTTGCGCGGCGCGACAGCGCGGTGTACCTGCCGGTCGAGCGGGCGCTGGAGGTCTTTGACGACGAGGACGGAGAAGACGAGCGCGGCGAGGGGACGCGCGGCCGCTTTGTCGCGTATATCGCCGAGTCGCCGGATTCGCTAGCCGCCGCTCCAGACAGCACGCACTCGGACAGCACGCGCCTAGACAGCGTGCTGCAACTGCCGCTCAGTGTTTTCACCGAGGTAGAATTGGCCACCGGCATTGAGACCTCGACCCGCCTCGAAATTCTCTCCGGTCTCACCGAAGGCGACCGCGTCGCCGAAGACCCAAGCCTCATTCGCAGCAAGCTGGAGGAGAAGGACGAAGAGAAGGACGAGGAGGAGGACGCGGAGGACTAATGACCGTTCTCGAACCCCTCTTCGCCGGCTTGGTTCAGCTCCGGGCGCACAAGCTGCGCTCGCTGCTGACGCTGTTGGGCATTGTCATTGGCGTGGCGGCTATTATTGCGGTTGTGTCGCTTGGGGAGGGATTGCGCCGCGAGGTGATCTCGCAGTTCATCTTCAGCGGCGGGGCGGGCATGATCGAGGTGGAGCCGCCGCGTCAGTGGGTGCGCAAGGATGGCCGCTGGGTGCGCCGCCCTTGGGAGGAGTACCTGACTGAGGCCGACATGGCGGCCATGCAGCGGGAAATCGATGGGCTGCACGCGCTCGTGCCCGAGATTCACGGTAGCGCTGCACTACAGCGCGGCAAAACCACCGTGGATGCGAGCTATACGGGCACTTCTGCTGCGTTCAACGAGGGCTTCAACTGGCCCGTGCTCGGTGGTCGGCCCCTAAACGCGGACGACTTGCGCCTCGCCCGCAAGGTCT
>JAPOYQ010000783.1 GCA_026706505.1 Gemmatimonadota bacterium | reverse complement strand
CGCTGGGCTGCCGTAGCGCTCGTGAACCGTGCGAAAAACCTGCTCGGCCTTGGTGTAGTGCCCCGCAGATTGGTGGGCCCGGCCGAGCATGTAATGTGCTTTGGCGGCGCGCTGGTCGTCGCTGTGCGTGCGGACGAAGTGCCGAAAGCTCTTGATGGCTTGGTTGTACTGCTTGTGGCTGTAATGGGTGTGGGCCTTGGCATAAGCCGTGCGGGCGTCGAGCTTCTTGGGCAGATGCGACAGGCTATTGCGGGCGTGCTTGGAACGGGGATGGTTCTCCAGCAACTCTAAACGCCACTTTTGCGCCCGCGCTGAGTTGTGCTTTTGGCTGGTGGTTGCGAGCAAGTAGAGCACCCGCGCTGGATCGGAGTCTTGCGGGAGCTGCTCCTCGTACAGGGCGAGGGCCTTGGCGGGTTGGCCGGCGGTCCGGTAGAGGGAGGCCAAGCGCAGGCGGGCTGGGTTGCGAAGGACCGGATTGGCCGAGGTTGCCAGAAAGTTTTCGTACTCGGCGATGGCGTCGTGCGTTTGGTCCATGTCCTCTAGAGAGCAGGCCATCCAGAAGCGGCGGTAGTCGTCCAAGGCCGGTAGGTCGAGATCGCGCAGACGATCGTACGCGCGGCTTGGCTCTTTGAGCATGCGCTCGCAAAACGCCCGCTGGAACTCGAAGTGTGCTTGAGCGGTCGGCTCGTGTTGAATCGTGTCTAGCACGGCGAGTTGGGGATAGGCGAGATCGCAGCGGTCTTCGGCGATCAGCACGGCGATTGGGCTCGGCGGCTCCGGTGTGAGAACCTCGAGAGGAGGCTCGGGAGGAGGCTCAGTGGGGGCCGAAAAGTAGAAATAGACTCCTGGTAGCAGGACCAGCAGAATCAGGGTCAGCGTTGTCCAAGCCCATTTGGCTTTGTCGGTCATTGGTCTTATGGCGGTTTGAGATGGGTGGTTATTCGAGCGCGTCAGCGGCGCGTCTTGCTCTCAAAAATACAACAGCCTAGCGCAGGGGGCCAAGCGAAAAATCGCCGTGCGGCGAGGCCGGGTTGGCTCCCTACTTATACGCGCATCACACCGAACACGCGCTGATCAGCGAGACGCCCAGCGAATGGCCGCTAGCGGTGCGGGCGGAGGCGCATCTTAGAGCGTTGGATGTCGTGCTTCAGCGGCGCTTGGGCGCGTAGAGGTGCGTGCTCTGGCCGCGGTGGCTTTCGGCCGCTTCCATGAGGGTTTCGGAGAGCGTGGGATGGGGGTGAATCGAATGCTGGACATCCGCGGCGAGCGCGGCCATTTCCACGGCTAGGACGCCCTCGGCGATCAGCTCGCCCGCGCCGCTGCCGGCGATACCCACGCCTAGGATCCGGTCGGTCTGGGGATCGATGAGCAGCTTGGTGAGGCCGTCATTTGCGCCTTGGGTCATGGCACGGCCAGAAGCCGACCAGGGAAAACGCGCGACTTCAACCGAGCGGCCCTGCTGTTTGGCCTCTTCCTCAGTAAGGCCGCACCAAGCGATTTCTGGGTCGGTATAGACGACGTTGGGAATGGCGTGGGGTGCGAAGACCTGTTTTTCGTGTCCAGCCACGACCTCGGCGGCTAGGCTTCCTTGATGGGCGGCCGTGTGGGCAAGGGCCGCGCCTACGAGGTCGCCAATGGCAAAAATCGAAGACTCGGCCGTGCGCAACTGGTCATCGACTTGGACGTAGCCGTGCCCGTCGAGGCCGACGGTGGTGTGTTCCAAACCCAAGTCTTCGCTATTGGGGACCCGGCCAACGGCGAGCAGGATTTTGGCGTAGGTCTTGGAAAAGCTCTGGCCGTCGCCGTTCTGTAACTGTACCGCTAAGCCATCGTCGCTCTCGGCGAGCGCGGTCACTTGGGTGTTGAGCATGATCTCGTCGAATCGCTCGGCGGCCGTATTGTGCAGGGGTTTGACCAAGTCGCGATCGGCCGGGGGGATCAGCCCGGGAAGCATTTCGACGACCGAAACTTGGGTTCCCAACGCCGCGTACACCTGTCCTAGCTCCATGCCAATGATACCGCCGCCGACGACGAGCATGGAAGCGGGTATGTCGGGGAGTGCGACGGCTGCGGTCGAATCCATGATGCGATCGCTCGGCTGGTCAAAGAGCGCGGGCACGGCTGGGCGCGACCCAGTGGCGAGGATGGCGTGCTCAAACTGCAAGGTGCCTTGACTGCCGTCGGCTTGGTCGATCTGCAAGGTGTGGGGATCGACAAAGCGGGCGCGTCCCTGCACGTAGGTTAGCTTGCGCGCCCTGACGAGTTGACCTAGGCCCTGCGTCATCTTGGCGACGACCTCGTCTTTCCAACTCCGCAGCTTGTCGAGGTCGATCTCGGGCGCGGCGAATTGGATGCCCCAGTGCTCGGCTTCCCTCGTTTCGTAGAGGAGCTTGGAAATGTGCAGGAGGGACTTGGAGGGGATGCAGCCTCGGTAGAGACAAACGCCACCTGGATGGGCTTCGGGATCGATCAGTGCGACGTCCAACCCCAAGTCCGCGGCCTTAAAGGCGGCGACATAGCCGCCCGGACCACCGCCGATGACCGCTAGCTGGGCTCTGTCCATAGCTGCCTCAGCCTTCCAGGAGCGCGATAAAGGGGTCTTCCAATGCCGTGCAAATCCAACGGAGGAAGCGCGCGCCATCGGCCCCGTCGATCAGGCGGTGGTCGTAGGACAGCGACAGGGGCAGGAAGGTGCGCGGCTGGAACTGGCCGTCGATATACACGGGTTCGACTTGCGAGCGCGCCACTCCGAGGATTGCCACTTCGGGCGGGTTGACAATGGGCGTAAAAGCGGTGCCGCCCATGGTGCCGACATTGCTGATGGTCATAGACCCACCCTGCATGTCGGCTGGTCCGATTTTGCGCTCGCGCGTCTTTTGCGCTAGCTCGCTCAGCTCGACCGCTAGCTCGATGATGTTCTTTTCGTCCACGTCGCGCACCACTGGCACGAGTAGGCCGTGGGGGGTATCGACGGCAATGCCGATGTGGAAGTAGCGTTTGTACACGACTTCCCGCTGGGCTATGTCGATGCTGGCGTTGAACTGCGGGAAGACCTTGAGGGCGATGCCGAGTACCTTGATGAGGATCGCGGTTGGCGTCAGCTTGCCGCCGGCTGCTTCGGCCTTTTTGCCGTATTCTGCGCGCCACTTTTCCAGACTGGTGATGTCGGCCTTGTCGAATTGGGTGACCTGTGGGATGGTGGCCCAAGCCTGCGCTAGGCGCTCGGCAGTTATCTCGCGCACTTTGGTCATGGGCTGGCGCTCGACGGCGCCCCACTGGCTGAAGTCGGGCAGTGGGGCGCCGGTGGCTGGAGCAGCCCCCCGCGCTGCGTGCAGCTTTTTTGAGTGCGCCTTGACGTCGTCGATTGAGATCCGGCCGGCCGGCCCCGTGCCTTGGATTTGCGCAATATCAACGCCGATCTCGCGGGCTAGGCGGCGCGTCGATGGCGCGGCTGGGACGGGGCCGTCTGTAGATACAGCTATAGGCGAGAGAGGGGCTTCTTTGACGACCGGGGTGGCCTCTTGTTCTTGTGGGATCGGGGTAGGGGCTTCCTCTACCGGTGCAGGCGCAGGAGTTGGTTCCTCGGCGGCTGGGGACGTTTCTTCGACGGCTGGGGCTTCGCCCGTCTCGACTTCGAGGATGGGCTGCCCGACGGCGATGGTGTCGCCCTGTTGGATGAGAATTCCGGTAACGGTGCCGTCTATGGAGGAGGGCACCTCAATGACGGCCTTGTCGGTTTCAAGCTCGATAACGGTCTGGTCTTCGGCGAGGCGATCGCCGACATCAACGAGGATGCGGATCACATCGCCACTTTCGATGTTTTCTCCTAAGTCAGGCAGAGCAAATTGTACGGGCATAGGGTGATCTAAACTCACAGGTAAATGGGATTGGGTCTTGCCGGATCAATCTCTAGGTCTTGCATGGCTTGGGCGACTGCGTCACATTCGATTTGTCCCTCGCGCGCCAGCGCGCTTAAGGCCCCCAAGGCGATGAAGCGGTAATCGACCTCAAAGTGGTCGCGCAGGGCCTCGCGGGTCTCGCTGCGGCCGAAGCCATCGGTGCCGAGAGAGACGGGCGGATTGGGAAACCAGCGGGCGATGGATTCGGGGAGGGCCTTGACGTAATCCGAGGCCATGACGTACACGCCGCGTTCTTTGGCTAGGGATTGTTCGATGTAGCTGAGACGGGGTTTTTCGCCGGGATGCAGGCGGTTCCAACGCTCGGCATCGAGAGCGTCGCGGTGCAGAGCCTTGTAGCTGGTGATGCTCCAGACATCTGCGCTGACTTGGTATTTTTCTTCGAGGAGGCTCTGCGCTTTGAGGGCGCTGTTGATGATTGCGCCGCTGCCGAAGAGGTGAGCCTTGAGGCGGGCGCGTTTCTTGGCCGAGGGCTTGAACTTGTACATGCCCTTGAGAATGCCTTCTTCGACCCCGTCGGGCATCTCCGGCATGGCATAGATGTCGTTTTCAACCGTCAGGTAGTAGAACACGTCCTCCTGCTCGACGTACATGCGGTGGATGCCCTCGCGGATGATGACGGCGATCTCGTAGCCGAAAGCTGGATCGTAGGCTTCGAGATTGGGCACGGGATAGGCCAAGAGGTGGCTGTGCCCGTCCTCGTGTTGCAGCCCTTCGCCGTTGAGCGTGGTGCGCCCGGCCGTGCCGCCGACCATGAAGCCCTTGACCCGCATGTCGCCAGCTAGCCAGACTAAATCGCCGATCCGCTGCATCCCGAACATCGAGTAGTAGATGAAGAAGGGGATGGTGTTGATGCCGTGAGTGGCATAGGCCGAGCCAGCCGCGATAAAGGAGGACATAGAGCCGGCCTCGGTGATGCCCTCTTCGAGTATCTGGCCGTCTTTGGCCTCTTTGTAGTAGGTGATGACGTCTTTGTCAACCGGCTCGTATAACTGGCCTAGGCTCGAATAGATCCCGAACTGACGGAAGAGCGGCTCCATGCCGAAGGTGCGCGATTCGTCGGGGACGATAGGGACGACTAAATTGCCGATTTGCTTGTCTTGCATGAGCTTGCGCATGACTGCGACAAAGGCCATCGTCGTGGCAAACTCGCGCTTGCCCGAGCTCTTTTTGAATTCTTCCCACAGCGTTTCCGGCGGCATGGTCAGCGGGGGAGCCATTACCTGCCGCTGGGGCACGTAGCCGCCAAGGCTTTCCCGCCGCTGGCGGATGTACTGGATTTCCGGGCTGTCGTCCAGGGGCCGGTAGAACGGCGTCTCCGCGACTTCGTCGTCCGAGATGGGGATGCCGAAACGGGTGCGGAAAAGGCGGATTTCGTCTTCGTTGAGCTTTTTTTGCTGATGGGTAATGTTCTTGCCCTCGCCGGCCTCGCCCATGCCGTAGCCCTTGATGGTCTTGGCGAGGATGACGGTAGGCGCGCTTTTTTGGGCGATAGCTTGCTGGTAGGCGGCATAGACCTTTTCTGGATCGTGGCCGCCGCGCCGCATTTTCTGGAGTTGTTCGTCCGAGTGGTGCTCGACCATCGCGGCTAGCTTCGGGTCGGTGCCGAAGAAGTCGTGGCGGATGTAGCTGCCGTCGGAGACCGAGTACTTCTGGTACTGGCCATCGACGACCTCGTTCATGCGCTGGGCCAAGCTGCCGTCGGTGTCCTGTTCCAAGAGCGGATCCCAGTCGTCGCCCCAGATCACCTTGACGACGTTCCAGCCAGCGCCGCGGAAGACCGCTTCGAGTTCTTGTATTATCTTTCCATTGCCGCGCACGGGACCGTCGAGACGCTGGAGGTTGCAGTTGACGACCCAGATGAGGTTGTTGAGCTGTTCGCGCGCCGCGAGGGTGAGCGCGCCCAAGCTCTCGGGCTCGTCGCACTCGCCGTCGCCCAAAAAGGCCCACACCTTGCTGTCATCAGCGGGCTTAAGGCCGCGGTTTTCGAGGTAGCGGTTGAAGCGAGCCTGATAGATCGAAAGGATTGGCCCCAAGCCCATAGACACGGTTGGGAACTGCCAAAAGTCCGGCATCAGCCAGGGATGCGGATAGGAGGCGAGGCCACCGCCTTCTTGCAACTCGCGGCGGAAGTTTTCCAACTGATGCTCGTTGAGGCGCCCTTCGAGAAAGGCGCGGGCGTATATGCCGGGAGAGGCATGTCCCTGGAAGTATATCTGGTCGCCGGGATGGTCGTTGCTGGGGGCGCGGAAAAAGTGGTTGTAGCCGACCTCGTAGAGGGTAGCCGAAGAGGCGTAGGTCGAGATGTGGCCGCCGAGGTTGGAGTTGTCGTGATTGGCGCGCACAACCATGGCCATGGCGTTCCAGCGCACAATGCTCTTGATCCGCCGCTCGATCTCGCGGCTGCCTGGATAGGGCGGTTGCTGGTCGCGGGGAATGGTGTTGATGTAGGGCGTATTGACGCTGAAGGGGGTGCCGACGCCGGCTTCTGCGGCGTGGGTTTGGAGCTGTTGCAGGAGTTTGAGGACCTGCGCGGGCGTCCTATGGGCCAGCACGTAATCGAGGGATTCGAGCCACTCGCTCAGTTCGGCTTGTAGTTCTTGGGCATTGCTCATGGCTGAAACAATTCCTTTGCGTAGGCCGTCTTATAGGTCGAAAAAAGATAACAAGCACGTGTTTTCTTGGCAAAAAACCGTTTTGTTACAATCAGTTATATTATTATAGATACTGCTCGCACGCGCTGATGGGCGGCGCAGAAGGAGAGACTCCCCGTGCTCAGACACCGAACC